>CAZMDO010000284.1:0-3622 GCA_964564445.1 uncultured Ruaniaceae bacterium
TGCTGCTTCGCGCCCCGTGCGGCCCCGCCCGTGGTGGCGCTACCGCTGGCCCGCTTCCCGGCCCCACCCTTGGCGTTCTTCGCCGTGCCGCTGCTCGCCCGCGCCGGGGTGCCACCGGCCGGACGACCACCGCGCCCGGGCGCGCCGGTCCCGGCGGACCGGGTCCGGGCGGTGGCCCCACCTCGGCCACCGCGGCCGGAGGCGTCACGACGACGCTGCGAGGCAGGGGGTTGTCTGGACACGCCCCGACGGTATCCCGCACACCCGCCCGCGCCCGCGTGCACGCGCCGAGAGCGGCCGAGTAGCGGCCGGTGCGACTTACCGGCGCCGCGCCTGGCGGGCCTGCTTCTCCACCTGGGCCCGGCGCACCCGCTCCTCCTCGGCGATCACCTGCTGGTGCACCCGCCGCTCCTCCTGCAACCAGTGTGGCGGCTCGGCCCGGAGCGCGTCGATCTCCGCGGTGGTCATCGCCTCGTCCGCACCGGCGCGGACCAGACCGGCGATGGAGACACCGAGGCGACCGGCCACCACCGGCCGCGGGTGCGGACCCTCCCGCCGCAGCACCTGCAGCCACTCCGGCGGGCTGGACTCCAGCTCGGCCAGCTGCTCGCGGGTCAGCCACGCAGCCTGGAACTCCTCCGGGGCGGCCGGTAGGTAGATGCCCAGCTTCTTCGCGGCGGTGATGGGTTTCATCCGCTGCTCAGCGCTCATCGGTGCCACGGCTCCTCGCGTCCATCGGTGCAGTATGGCATCTCGCGGGTACCCTGTCTGGATGCCAGCTGCGCTGTTCCGGCTCGGGTACGTGCCGGGCGTCACGCCAGCCAAGTGGGTGCGCACCTGGCAGGAGCGCCACGACCTCCCCCTGGAGCTGGTCCCGCTCACCCACCCGACCGCCGCCGCGGCGCTGACCGAGGGGCTGGTGGACGCGGCGCTGCTGCGCCCGCCGGTGGATCCGGACACCGTGAGCGCGATCCCGCTGTACACCGAGGTGCCCGTGGTGGTCGCCGCCAAGGACCATCCGATCGCCGCGCTCGGTCCGGACGAGCCGGCCAGCCTGGACGACCTCGCCGAGGAGGTGCTGCTGCACCCGCTCGACGACGTCTACCCCGGCACCGACCACCTGCCCGGCCAAATCCTCGACCATCGTCCGGCGACCACCGCGGCGGCCGTCGAGCTGGTCGCCGCCGGGACCGGGCTGCTGGTGGTGCCGATGTCGCTGGCCCGGCTGCACCACCGCCGTGACCTGGTGCACCGCCGCCTCGACGGCGCCCCTGGCGCACCGGTGCTGCTCGCCTGGCTCACCGCACGCACCACCGACGCCGTCGAGGACTTCATCGGCATCGTGCGGGGCCGCACCGTCAACTCCACCCGTGGCCGCCGCCTGCCCGCCGAACCATCCGGTGACCCAGAGCCCGGGACCGCCCGCAGCACCCGCACCGGCGGCTCCGCCAGGAACGGCGCCTCTGCCCGGACGACCCGCGGCCAGGGTGCGGCAGCAGGCCAGGGCGGGCACCGCCGTCGACCATCGCCCCGGCGCGGGCGCGGCGGAGGACACCGCCGCCGACGACGATGACCGCCCTCGACGAGGACGCCCGCACCGGCCTGCGGCTCGCCGTGCTCGACTGGTACGCCGACCACGCCCGCGACCTGCCCTGGCGCCGGCCGGGGACCTCCGCCTGGGCTGTGCTGGTCAGCGAGGTGATGCTGCAGCAGACCCCGGTGCGCCGGGTGGAGCCGCGCTGGCGGGAGTGGATGGCCCGCTGGCCCACCCCGGCCGACCTGGCCGAGGCGCCCGCTGCCGAGGTGCTGCGCGCCTGGGACCGGCTCGGCTACCCGCGCCGGGCGCTGCGGCTGCAGGAGGCCGCACGCGCCATCACCGCCGAGCATGGCGGCCAGGTGCCCACGGCGGAGCAGACCCTGCGCACCCTGCCCGGGATCGGCGACTACACCGCCGCCGCGGTCACCGCGTTCGCCTACCGCCGGCATGCGGTGGTGCTGGACACGAACGTGCGCCGGGTGCTGGCCCGGGCGGTGCGCGGCGAGGCGCTGCCGCCACCCTCCCCGCGCCGGTCCGAGACCGAGCTGGCGGCATCCCTGCTTCCCGACGACGGTGCTGCCGCGGCACGGGTCAGCGTCGCCGTGATGGAGCTGGGCGCCCTGGTCTGCACCGCACGCTCTCCCCGGTGCGAGCACTGCCCGCTGGCCGACCGGTGCGCCTGGCTGGCTGCCGGTCGTCCCGCGGACGCCCACGCGCACCGACGGCGTCCCCAGGCCTGGCACGGGACCGACCGGCAGGCGCGGGGCCGGGTGATGGCCGCGCTGCGCGACCGGGACGAGCTCGCCGCGGTGGACGCGGCCGACCTGTGGCCGGACCCGGTGCAGCGGGAACGCATCCTGGCCGCCCTGGTGCGCGACGGCCTCGCCGAGGTCGAGCGCGACGCCGACGGTGTGCCGCTCGCCTACCGGCTGCCCACCGGTGGGGCCGGCCGCCAGTAGGCTGCCCGGAGAGACGGTCGGCCGGTGCGGAGCCGGCCGGCGCGGACAGGTGCGGGAGCAGGGAGAGCCAGGTGGACCGGGACGAGGACGCCGCGCTGGAGGACGTGGCGATCGCCCGTGCGCTGCGCGCGCACACCCTCACCCTGGTCGCGATGTGCGTCACCTGCCTGGTGCTCGCCCTGGTCGGCGCCGGTGCACTGAGCATGGCCGGTGAGCACCGCACCGACGTGCGCGTGCTCGCCGGGCTGACCATGCTGGCGGCCGCACAGCTGCTCGCAATCGTCGCGGCGGTGGTCTCCGCGCTGGGCTGGTGGGCGATCGCCAGCGGCGTGGGTGACCCGGGCAGCCGGACCAGCAGGGACGCGGCCCGGCGCAACCTGCCGGGGCAGCAGACCGCCCGCACCGCACGCCGCCTGGCCCTGCTGCTGCGCGTGGTGGTGGCGCTGGCCGTGGTCGGGGTGACCGTGTGGGCGGTGGTGGACATCAGCGCGATCGTCGGCGCGGTGGTCGGTGCCGTGCTGCTCGTCCAGGTGGCGGTGGTGCTGGCGATCGTGCGGGTGAACGTGCTGCTCCGCCCGTACCTGCCCTGACCACCCGGAGCGGCAGGCGGCACCGCACGACGCGACGGCACGCGGCACCGCGTGCCGGCGGGCCGGAGCGGCAGACGGGTACCGCGTGGCCGGCAGGCCGGCCCAGATCAGTCCAGCTGGCGCAGCATCCGGGTGTTGCCCAGGGTGTTCGGCTTCACCCGCGCCAGGTCGAGGAACTCGGCGATCCCGTCATCGCGGGAGAGCAGCATCTCCAGGTAGACCTCCCGGTCCACCACCTCCCCCTCGATCGGGGCGAACCCGTGCCCGGTGAAGAAGTCGACCTCGAAGGTCAGGCAGAACACCCGCGCCAACCGGTAGTCCCGGGCCCGCGCCAGCAGCGCCTCGAGCAGCTCGTGGCCCACCCCGGTGCCGCGACGGTCGCGGCGCACGGCCAGGGTGCGCACCTCGCCGAGGTCCTCCCACATCACGTGCAGCGCACCGCAGCCCACCACCTCACCGGTGCCGGCATCCTCGGCCACCAGGAACTCCGGGACCGCCTCGTAGAAGTCGACCAGGTCCTTGGCCAGCAGGATGCG
>CAZMDO010000285.1:0-3603 GCA_964564445.1 uncultured Ruaniaceae bacterium
CTGGGCATGATCCTGCCGTTCGCGATCAACACCACCGCGGTGTTCATCTTCACCCAGTTCTTCCGGGCGCTGCCGAACGAGATCTTCGAGGCGGCCCGGATCGACGGCGCCAGCGAGGTCCGCATCCTGACCAACATCGCCGTGCCGATGGTGCGTCCGGCCCTGGTCACCGTGGTGCTGGTGACGTTCATCGGCCCGTGGAACGAGTTCCTCTGGCCGTTCCTGATCACCAAGGACGTGACCATGCAGCCGCTCGCGGTCGCACTGGCCAACTACATCTCCAACGTGGCCCAGTCCACCGCCAACGCCAACGGGGCGATCCTGGCCGGCGCCACCACGCTGGCCTTCCCCGTGGTGATCCTGTTCTGCGTGTTCCAGCGCTACTTCACCGCCACCGATCTCGGCTCGGCCGTCAAGGGCTGAGGCTGAAAGGACCTCTGTTGATGTTCACCGGCGCGACCTTCCCCCTCGGCCCGTTCGTCCCCTACCAGCACAACCCGATCCTGCGCCCACGCGGCTCCACCTGGGAGTCGACCAACCTGTACAACCCGGCCGCGCTCGTCGCAGGGGAGGAGGTGCTGCTGCTCTACCGCGCGCACGCCGCGGACATCGTCTCGCACATCGGGCTGGCCCGATCCACCGACGGGTTCACCTTCGAGCGCGAGGACGAGCCCATCCTCTCCCCGAGCGAGCCGTACGAACGGTACGGCTGCGAGGACCCGCGGATCGCCGTCGTCGACGGGACCTACTACCTGACCTACACCGGCTGGGACCGCCGCAGTGCCCAGCTGTGCCTGGCCACCTCCACCGACCTGCACACCTGGACCAAGCACGGCCCGATCTTCGAGGACTTCGACACCTTCGCCACCGTGGACCCGCGCGGGCACAGCTGGTCCAAGGCCGGGGTGATCGTGCCCCGGCAGATGCACGGGAAGTGGTGGATGTACTTCGGCGAGGGCGCCATCTACTGGGCCACCAGCGACGACCTGATCCACTGGACGCCCGGCACCTCCGACACCGAGCCGATGTACGAACCCACCCCGGGGTCCTTCGACGCCGACCTGGTGGAGATCGGCGCCTCGCCGGTGCTCGCCGACAACGGTCTGCTCGTGCTGCTCACCAACGGCGCCACCCGCACCGTCCACTCCGACGGGCGCGTGGACCTGGACTACCGCTGCGGCCAGATCGCCATCGACCCGGACCACCCCACCCAGGTGCTCGCCCGGATGCAGGTGCCCTGGCTGGCGCCACAGACGTTCGAGGACACCCACGGGCTGGTCTCCAACGTCACCTTCGTCGAGGGCCTCGTGTTCTTCGACGGCAGATGGCTGGCCTACTACGGCCAGTCCGACACCACCCTGGCGGTCGCCATGCATGACCCGGCCCGCCCCTGGGGCACCGACACCTGGAGCCGATGATGCCTACCACCCGCCGCACGTTCCTCGGTGCGCTGGCCGCCACACCGGTGGCCGTCGCCGCCGCCGGCGCTCCCGCGGGAGCGTCCACCCGTATCGCGCCGCACCCGCTGCCCGCCCTTGCCAGGAACGGCCACCGTGCCCTGACCAACCTGGCCCACCTGCGCTTCCTCCTCGAGGACGTGCCGCTGGAGCAGACTGCGACGCACACCACCTACCGCATCGACGAGGAGCCCACCGCCACAGCACCCTGGACCTACGCGGACGCCGACGGTGCCGGCGGCTACCGGCGCATCGGCGGAGGCAGCTACGACGAGGCCACCGGCTACTACAGCCAGGGCGCCTTCAACGCCGACGACATCTCCCGCGCGGCGGTGGTCTGCTGCCGGCACTGGCAGGCCACCGGGGAGGAGACCAGCCGCGAGGACGCCTATCAGCTGCTCCGCGCGCTCACCTACCTCCAGGACGCCGCCGGCGAGGATGCTGGCCGGGTGGTGCTCTGGCAGCAGGTCGACGGCACGCTGAACCCGAGCGCTGATCCGGTGGAGCTGCCCGACCCCTCGGACTCCGCCGAGTCCTACTGGCTGGCCCGCACGGTGTGGGCGTTGGGGGAGGGATATGCCGCCTTCTACCGTTCCGAGGCGGACTTCGCCGCCTTCCTTCGCGACCGGTTGCACCTGGCGCTCGGCGCACTGGAGGCCGAGTCGCTCTCCCGCTACGGCCAGTACGTCACCAGCGACGGCCGCGACCTGCCCGCCTGGCTGATCACCGGCGGCACCGACGCCACCGCCGAAGCAGTGCTGGGGCTGCTCGCCTACCACCGCGCCGCCCCTCGGGATGAGCGCGCCACCTGCGCCCTGCGGCACTACTGCGACGGGATCGCCGCGATGGGCAGCCAGAACCCCGCCTGGCCGTTCGGGGCGATCCTGCCCTGGACCGGGTCGCTGGGGTTCTGGCACGCCTGGGGCGGTGCGGCACCGGAGGCGGCCGCCCGGGCCGGCGACCTGCTCGGCCGGTCGGACCTGATGGACGTGGCGCTCGCGGACGCCGGCACGTTCACCCCGCTGCTGCTGG
Organism: uncultured Ruaniaceae bacterium; assembly: GCA_964564445.1. GTDB lineage: Bacteria > Actinomycetota > Actinomycetes > Actinomycetales > Beutenbergiaceae > Ruania. The sequence continues at coordinate 2,490 of CAZMDO010000285.1, forward strand.
CCACCGGCGGACCGGACAACGCCTGGGTCCCGGTGCCCGCGGAGGCGCAGATCGCCTACGGCGCCCAGGGCCGGGTGGCCGGGGCGCTCGCCGCGGCGGAGACCGGCGGCGGGCCCGGGCTGCGGCAGGTCGCCGGCCTGGCCGCGGGCTGGTTCTTCGGCGCGAACCGGGCCGGCGTGCCCGCCTACGACCCGGCCACGGGCGCCACCATCGACGGCATCGAGACCGACGGCCGGGTGAACCCCAACTCCGGCGCCGAGTCCACCATCCACGGGCTGCTCGCCATGCTGGCGCTGGATGCGCACCCGGACGTGGCCGCCGTGGCGCGGTCGGTCACCGGTCTCGCCGGCCACCACGGGCTGAGCGCCGTGAACGCGGAGCAGTCCCGGTTCTCCTCCGGGGTCCAGGTGGTCCAGCCCGACGGCGGAGCCTGGACCGGGGAGGGCAACCTCCTCGGTGCGGGGTACTTGGCTGTCCCGGCCGGGGAGTGGGTCGAGCTGGACCTGGACCTTGCCGGGGAGAGCATGCTCTACCCGATCATCTGGCGCCGGGCCGAGGATGCCGGGATCAGCCGCTGGTCGGTGGTCGGCGGGCGTCCGCTCGGCACGCTGCCCAACGGCGGCACCGGCGACCAGGGGCTCACCGAGGCGCCGGGTGCGTTGGTGCCGCTGGCGCTGGACCGGCCGGTGGGGCCGGGGCGGGTGAGGCTGCGCTGCGTGAGCGACGGGGCGCTCCGGCTGGACGGGCTGCTGCTGCGACCGGTGGTGGCCACGGCCCACTACACCGGCCCGCGCGGGGACACTGAGCTGTACGTCAACGCCGAGGGCCGCACCCACCTGGTGGATCCGTTGGTCCGTGGCGACGGCAGCGCCTACACCGCCACCGGCCGCCGCCGCGGCCGCGCCCGTGCGGGGCGCAGGGTGCGGGTGGTCGGCCACGGGTTCACCGTGACCGGGGAGGGGACCCGGACCACGGGGTGACAGCAGGCGGTTTCGACCGCCGGGTAGCGACCGTCTCACCAGGGCACCCGCGCCCACCTGAGAGAATGGCATGGTGAGTGGACTGCAGATCGGACCCATCGCCGTCGGCACCCCCGTGGTGCTCGCGCCGATGG
>CAZMDO010000286.1:0-3600 GCA_964564445.1 uncultured Ruaniaceae bacterium
CGCCTGCCGGGTACGGGTCCCACAGGCCCTCGGTCATCGAGTCCCCGACCGCCACGTACCGCGCCCAGCCCACGCTCATCGCAACCCCCAGCCCATGCTCACCGCACCCTCCACGTCGCCACGCCCATGCTCACGGCAGCCGCCAGTCCACCGGTTCGCCGCCGGCGGCCACCAGCAGCTCGTTCGCGCGGGAGAACGGGCGGGAGCCGAAGAACCCTCGGGAGGCCGACAGCGGGCTCGGGTGCACGCTCGCGATCACCGGCGTGTCCCCGAGCAGCGGCCGCAACGACTGCGCGTCCTGGCCCCAGAGGATCGCCACCAGCGGCGCATCCCGGGCCACCAGCGCTCGGATCGCGGCGTCGGTGACCCGCTCCCAGCCCTTGCCGCGGTGCGAGGCCGGCTGACCGGGCTGCACGGTCAGCGACCGGTTCAGCAACAGCACGCCGGCATCGGCCCAGGCGGACAGGTCCCCGGTGGACGGCGCCGGGACGCCCAGGTCGTCGGTCAGCTCCCGGTAGATGTTCTGCAACGATCGCGGGATCGGGCGCACGGTCGGCATCACCGAGAAGGACAGCCCCATCGCGTGCCCGGGTGTGGGGTAGGGGTCCTGGCCCACGATCAGCACCCGGACGTCGGCCAGCGGCCGGGTGAACGCCCGCAGCACATGCTCCCCAGCGGGCAGGTAGCCGCGCCCGGCGGCGATCTCTGCCCGCAGGAACTCGCCCATTGCGTGGATGTCGGCCTCCACCCCGGCCAGCGCGTGCGCCCAGCCCGGGTCGATCAGCTCGGCCAGCGGTCGTGGCCCGGTCGCCGCGGTTGGCGCGCCGGTCGCCGCGGTCTGCGCGCCAGGAGTCGAGGTCTGCGCACCGGGAGCCGAGCCCGCCGCGCCAGGTGTCGAGGTCTGCACGGCACTAGGGTGGCACGGTCGCGCCGCGATATCACACCACCCGCCGCCCGAGCTGAATGACACGCGTGTCGTTTCCCCCTAGGATGGGCGACGCACCGTCCGGAAATCTCGAGGAGGATCGATGTCGGCAGCGCGCTCGTTGACCGCCGAAACCACGGCAACCGCTGGTGAGCTCAGCGAGCGGGACGCCCAGATCCTGGCCTTCGAGCGGCAGTGGTGGAAGTACGCCGGGGCCAAGGAGACCGCGATCCGCGAGCTCTTCGACATGTCCGCCACCCGCTACTACCAGGTGCTGAACGTGCTCATCGACGACCCGGCGGCGCTCGCGGCCGAGCCGATGCTGGTCAAGCGGCTGCGCCGGATGCGCGCCACCAGGCAGCGGGAGCGTTCCGCCCGCCGCCTGGGCAATGACCTCTGAGGTCGCCCGGACGGGTTAGCCTTCCCCAGTGACCAAGCCGTATGCCTACGACGAGGACGAGTTCGACGCGCTCGGTGCCGACCGGGTCCCGGTAGGGGTGCACCGCCGGCCGGTGCCGTGGTGGCGGCACGCGCTGCCGTTCATCGTGGTGCTGGTGCTCGCCCCGGTGCTCGCGTTCACCGTGGTGCAGGTGTGGTCCCAGGAGTCCGACCCCGGCACCGACCCGACCCCACCGGCCGCCGCGACCACCGACGGCACCACCGACCCCGCCGGCGGGGAGACCACCGACGGGCAGGCCACGGACGGCGAGACCACGGGCAGTGAGGAGACCACCGGCGAGGAGTCCCCGACCGAGGAGGAGACCACCCCGGCGGAGGACCTGAACCTCGACCTGAGCGTGTGGGTGCTCAACGGCGCCGGCGTGAGCGGCCTGGCGGGAGAGACCGCCGCCCGCCTGGAGGACGAGGGCTGGACCAACGTCTCCGCCGGCGACTACAGCAACGAGCTGCCCACTGAGACCGCGATTTTCTACACCAACGCAGAGATGGCCGCCGAGGCGGAGGCGATCGGCGAGCAGCTGGGCATCACCGTGCTGTACGAGAGCGCCGATGCCGCCTCGAACGGCGTGGTGATCGTGCTGCGGCCCGACTTCCTGTAGCGGCGCACCTGGGCCTCGGGGCCGGCGACGGCGCAGCTCACCGTGGTCGGTCGCGCGCGCCGAGCTCCGGGGTGCTCGGGCAGTGCCGCCGACGGCGCAGCCCACCGTGGCCGGTCGCGCGCGCGGTGCTCTGGGGTGCTCGGGGGTGGCCGACGGCGGAGCCCACCCGGGCGCGCCCGGCTTGGCCTGGTCCGGGGTCACCCCTGGTTCGCGCGGCTGTCCAGCTCGGTGAGCGTGAGCAGGGTCAGTGCGCAGCTCCAGGTCAGCGGTGCCACGTGCGCCGGCGACCCGTCCGGGCCCACCTTCTCCGGGATGGCGCCGGTGGTGGTGCGGTGGGCCTCGATCCAGTCGATCCACTGCCGGGCCAGGTCGTCCCGGCCGTTGCTCGCTGCAGCCCACGCATACAGGGCGGTCTCCGGTGTCCAGGACATCGACTGCTCACCCCAGCTGGTGCCCGGCGCGAGCCCGCCGCCGGGTCGGGCCATCGCCGCGATCGAGGACTCCCAGGCGGCCTGGGCGCCGGGCAGCGGCTCGGCCAGGAACGGCGGGAGGGTGAACGCGACCGCCGCGTCCTGGGCGGTGCGGTAGGGGTAGCGGCCGTAGCCGGAGCTGCCGAACTGCTCGACGATCGCGGCCCGCACCCGGTCGGCACGGGCGCCGATCACGCTGGCCCGCTCGGTCCCTCCGGCCTGCTCGTGGATCCGTGCCGAGGCCTCCAGACCGGCGAGCACGGGGGCGGCGGTGCCAAGCGTCACCTGAGACTCCGGGCGTTCCCAGTAGTCGGCCGAGGGCAGCGGCAGGCCGGAATGGGTGGCGGTCTGGTGCAGCAGGTAGTCGGTGGCGCGCTCGATCATCGGGCGCAGCTGCTCGCCCACCGCGGCGGCGTCCAGGCCGAGGTCCGGGGCGGCGGCCAGCAGCCGGTCCGCCGCCCAGAGCACCCAGGCGCTGCCGTCGGTCTGCAGCCCGCGGTCGTCCGGCACCCCGGAACCGTCCGGCAGGTAGCGGGCGTGGAACGAACCGTCCGGTTCCTGCACCTGCTGCAGGAACTCGAGGATCGCGAGCGCCTCGGCACCGTGCCCGGTGGCGGTGTAGGCGGCGGCCACGAAGGAGGCGTCCCGCGGCCACACGTAGCGCCAGGCGGTGGACGGGCCGGCGAGCACGGCGCCGTCGGTGCTGGTCAGCACGCGCAGGTCGAGCAGCGCGCTGCGGGCGAGCTCGCCCTGGCCGCTGGCCACACCGGGCAGGCTGCCCTGTGCGAGCCATTCCCGGGTCTCAGCGGCGAGCTCCTCGGCCGCGGCCCGGTCCGGACCGGGGCCCGGATCGAGCACCCGGGTGCCGGGGAGCAGCTCGGGGTCCTGCCCGGCCGGGATGATCGTCGGGGTGCCCTCGGCGTCGATGGCCACGCCGTTCTGGTACAGCGTGTTGTGCGCCACCCGGCCGCGCGGGGCCACCAGCGCGGCGGCCGCGACCAGCGTGACGGCCACCGTCAGGGCAGCCACCACGGTCAGCGGGCGCAGGCGCGTTCTCATCGGCGCCACTCTAAGCCCGCGCAATGGTCCGCCGCCGGGGTCGACGCTGCGGCCGGCCGAGTGATCGGTGGATCGACGAGCTAGTCGT
>CAZMDO010000287.1:0-3600 GCA_964564445.1 uncultured Ruaniaceae bacterium
GCGCCGTCCCCGGTGGCGAACTGCGCCAGCGCCACCTCCAGCAGTGCCCCGGCCCGCACCAGCCACACGCCCTCGCCGGTCGCCTGGTGCAGCGCGAGCAGCCCGCCGGCCAGGTTGCCGTAGTCGTCGGCCACCCCGGCCGCCTCGCCCGCTGTACCCCTACGGGAGGAACGGCGCAGGCGGACCCCGGAGGCGCCGTCGTCGGCATGGAGCTGCCAGAGGAGCTCGGCCGCGGACCGCGCGGCAGCCACCCACGCCGGTCGGCCGAGCAGCGCCCCGGCCTGCGCCAGCGCCCCGATGGCCAGCCCGTTCCAGGACGTGACCACCTTGTCGTCCAGCCCCGGCTGCACCCGCTGCCCGCGGGCCGCCAGCAGCGCCGAGCGCCACGCCGGCCACTCCTCGGGGGCGTCGCCGAGCATGCGCAGCGTGGAGGTCCCGCCCTCGAACGTGCCCTCGTCGGTCACCCCGAGCAGCTCCGCGGCCCGCCCGCCGTCCTGCGGCCCGAGCACTGCGACCAGCTGCGCCGGGGTCCACACGTACGTGCTGCCCTCCACCCCGCCGGCGTCGGCATCCAGGGAGGAGGCGAACCCGCCCTCATTGGTGCGCAGGTCCCGCAGCAGGAACTCCGCCGTCTCGACCACCACTCGCCGGGCCAGCGCCGATCCGGTGGCCTGGAACCAGCCGGTGTAGGCCCGCAGCAGCAGCGCATTGTCGTAGAGCATCTTCTCGAAGTGCGGCACCACCCAGCCGCCGTCCACGCTGTACCGGGCGAACCCGCCGCCGAGCTGGTCGTAGATGCCGCCGCGGGCCATCGCGGTGCAGGTGCGCTCGACCATCTCCAGTGCTGCCGGGCTGGCGGTGCGCCCGTGGTGGCGCAGCAGGAACTCCAGCACCATCGACGGCGGGAACTTCGGCGCGTCCCCGAACCCGCCGCGGCGGGCGTCGAAGCCCTCGGCGAGAGTGTCCACCGCCCCGGCGAGCGTGCGCTCGTCCACCGGTGAGCCGGCGGTCAGCCGCTGGGCGGTGCGCAACCGGGCAGTGATCTGCTCCGCACTGCCGGCCACCTGGTCCCGTTCGGTGCGCCAGACCCGCTGCACCGCCTCGAGCAGCTGCAGGAGCTGGGGCTTGGGGTAGTAGGTGCCGCAGAAGAACGGGTCGCCGTCCGGGGTGAGGAAGCAGGTCATCGGCCAGCCGCCCTGCCCGGTCAGCGCCTGGGTGGCCTGCATGTACACCGCGTCCACGTCCGGACGCTCCTCCCGGTCCACCTTCACCGCCACGAAGCCGGCGTTGATGGCTGCCGCCACCTGCTCGTCGGCGAACGACTCGTGGGCCATCACGTGGCACCAGTGGCAGGCGGCGTAGCCGACCGAGAGCAGGATCGGCACGTCCCGCTGCCGGGCCTCGGCGAACGCGGCCGGCGCCCACTCCTGCCAGTGCACCGGGTTCTCCGCGTGCTGCAGCAGGTAGGGGGAGGTGGCGTGGGCGAGGCGGTTGGTCACGTCTCCACCGTAGGCCGCGTTCGACGGCGGGTCTCGCCGGGGCGGGGTCGTCTCGCCGGGCTGGTGGTCCTCCAGGCCGAGGTGGTGCCCAGCGGCGAGCAGGTCCCGCGCGCAGCGCCCAGGTCTCGGCCTGGGTCCGCTCACTCGGGCCGCGTCAGCACGTCCAGGAGCTCGTGGTTGACGAAGAGGACTGTTCGACTCGTCTACGTGACGTGTTAGGAAGTCGCGAGAAACCTAACACGTTCTCGAGACGGGTCAGGTGATTCGACACGTTCGGATCGCGCGCGATCCTGCCCCTCCGGTGCCTGGAGGCAGCTCTGCATCGGGTTGTCGGCGCCTGCAGCAGGTGGGGGAGGTGGTGTGGCCGAGGCGGCCCCGTGGTCCGAGGATCCCGCGCGCCGCGCGGACCGGCGCGCTAGGGTGCCAGCATCCGAGTGAGGAGGTCACGATGTCGTCGCCAGCCGAGCCCGCAGCCCACCGGGACGATGTGCCCATGCTCGAGGAGGACGAGACCGTCCCGCCCCGGCCGGAGGAAGAGGTCGCCGACCTGCTCCGTGCCAAGCCCGACGAGCACTGACCTGCCACTGGACAACGTCAAGCAACACCGGGCACGGGTGCCCGACTTCTAGTGACGTTGAGCTGGTTCGACCCGGCCACCGGCGGTCGGGCTCTGCGAGACTGAGCCCATGGCTGTTCCGCCGGGCCACGGGCCGGGGGAGGGTCGCCGGACCTACCCCCACCCGGGCCAGCCGATCCCACCGCCGGCGCCCGGGCCGAGCTCGCCGCTGTCGGCGATCTTCGCCCGCGCGCTGCTGTTCCCGATGATGGGCGCCACGGTGGTCTGGGCGTTCACGCTCGCGGTCAGCGCCGTGGCCGAGGCGCGGCTGCCGCTCGGGGCCGATCTGGTGCAGCGCACCGAGCGGTCCTGGGACGTCCCGGTGGTCGCGCTCGCCGGGTGCGGCCTCGGGCTGTTGGTCTGGGTCATCGGCCTGGCGACCTGCTGGCGCCGCGCGGTGCTGTGGGCGTGGGTGGTGGCTGGCGCGCTGGTGGTGGCCGGCGGCACGGTCGCCAGCCTGGTGCTGCTCCTCGGCTGAGCGCCGCACAACGTCAATCGAACCCGGGCACCGGTGCCCGGGTTCGATTGACCTTGCGGTGGGTGGGTGGGCGGGCTCAGCGCTTGCGCGCCACCAGGCTGAGTGCCACCGGCACCTGCTCCCGCCAGGGCGAGGGCAGCACGTAGGCGCCGTCCTCTTCCACCATCACCGGCAGCGCCTGCCAGGGCAGCCGGTCGTGCTCACCGACCGCCACCAGCTCCAGCCCGGCACCGAGCAGCGCCTGCAGGATCTCGGACAGCGGGTGCGGCCACTCGTAGTTGCGCCGGGCGCGGATCTGCGAGGCGTCGCCGTCGGTGTAGGTGACCCCGTCCGCATACGTCCAGGCCTGGCCCGGCGGCATCGCGAAGTAGCGGTAGCCCGGCACGACGGCGTCGCTGACCGTGTCATCGAGGCTCGCCAGGATCGGGTGCTGGTCGCGGAAGAAGAACGTGCCACCCGGGCGCAGCAGCTCGGCCACCGTGCCGGCCCAGGCGGTCAGGTCCTGCAGCCAGCAGATCGTGCCGATCGAGGTGTGCACATGGTCGAAGGTGGCGCCCACCACCGGTGCCGCGGTCGTCACCTCGGCCTCCACGTACCGGATGTCCGCCCCGGCACGGGCCGCCACGTCCCGGGCCACCGCGAGCGACTGCGGGGACAGGTCCACCCCGGTGAGCCGGCCGCCGAGCCGGGCCAGGGAGAGGGTGTCGGTGCCGATGTGGCACTGCAGGTGGCACACGTCCAGGCCGGCCAGCGGCCGCTCGGCATCCCGGTCCGGCCCGGCCGGCAGGTGCGGGCGGAGCAGCTCCAGGTCCTCGCGGACGACGCTGGAGATCCGGGTCGGGTCGGCCACCAGGCCGTCCAGGTCGTAGGCGCGGCTGGCGGCGTGCACGCGGGCCCGGTCGTCCCAGTTCGCGCGGTTGGCGGTGTAGGCGTCCGGGACGGCGATCGTGGTCTCGGTGAGCGGGTCGAGCTCGGTCATGGTGACGAACCTAGGTCGCCGACCGCGC
>CAZMDO010000288.1:0-3593 GCA_964564445.1 uncultured Ruaniaceae bacterium
CGATCTCCCGGGAGAGCTCGGTGGTGGCGTCCAGGTGCGCGAACGTGGTCGCCGGGGCCGGGTCGGTGTAGTCGTCCGCGGGCACGTAGATCGCCTGCAGCGAGGTGATCGAGTGACCACGGGTGGAGGTGATGCGCTCCTGCAGCAGACCCATCTCGTCGGCCAGGTTCGGCTGGTAGCCCACCGCCGAGGGCATCCGCCCGAGCAGCGTGGAGACCTCCGAGCCGGCCTGGGTGAACCGGAAGATGTTGTCGATGAACAGCAGCACGTCCTGCTTCTGCACGTCGCGGAAGTACTCCGCCATCGTCAGCGCGGACAGCGCCACCCGCAGCCGGGTGCCCGGCGGCTCGTCCATCTGGCCGAAGACCAGGGCGGTCTTGTCGAAGACGCCGGCCTCCTCCATCTCGTCGATCAGGTCGCCACCCTCACGGGTGCGCTCCCCGACACCGGCGAACACGGACACGCCACCGTGGTCGGCGGCCACCCGGTAGATCATCTCCTGGATGAGCACGGTCTTGCCCACACCGGCACCACCGAAGAGGCCGATCTTGCCACCCTGCACGTACGGGGTGAGCAGGTCGATCGACTTGATGCCGGTCTCGAACATCTGGGTCTTCGACTCCAGCTGGTCGAAGGCCGGCGGCTCGCGGTGGATCGGCCAGCGCTCGGTCACCTCGAGGGTCTCGCCCTCGGGGAGGTTGAGCGCCTCGCCGATCACGTTGAACACCTTGCCCTTGGTGATGTCCCCGACCGGCACGGAGATCGGGGCGCCGGTGTCGACCACCTTGCCGCCGCGGACCAGGCCGTCGGTCGGCTTCAGCGCGATCGCGCGGACCAGGTTGTCGCCCAGGTGCTGAGCCACCTCCAGGGTCATCTCGCTGGTCTCGCCGGCGAGGGTCACCTCGGTCTTCAGCGCGTTGTACATCTCCGGGATGGCGTCCGGCGGGAACTCGATGTCGATGACGGGGCCGATGACGCGGGCGATCCGGCCCACGCCCGGCTCGCCGGCCTCGGCAGCCGGAGTCTCGGATGCGGTGGTAGTCATATCGATCCTTCGGTGTGGTTGGTGCTCAGCTGGCGGCCAGGGCGTCGGCACCCGAGACGATCTCGCTGATCTCCTGGGTGATCTCCGCCTGCCGGGCCTGGTTGGCGAGCCGGGTGTACTTACGGATGATGTCCTCGGCGTTGTCCACCGCGGTGTGCATGGCCCGCTGCCGGGCGGCGAGCTCGGAGGCGGCCGCCTGCAGCAGGGCGTTGAACATCCGGGCGCGGATGTAGCGCGGCAGCAGCGCGTCCAGCACGCCGTCGGAGGACGGCTCGAACTCGTACAACGGCAACGGCTGCTCGCCCGCCGGTGCGACGCCGTCGACGACCTCCAGGGGGAGCATCCGCACCACGTGCGGCTCCTGGGAGACCATCGACCTGAACCGGGTGAAGACCACGTGCAGCTCGCTCACGCCGCCGTCGTCGGCCGGGGCGCGGAACGCCTCCAGCAGGGTGGTGCCGATCTCCTCGGCGGTCTCCACCGCCGGGTTGTCGGAGTTGCCGGTCCAGCTGCGCACGATCTCCCGCCGGCGGAACTGGTAGTAGCTCACCCCACGTCGGCCGGCGACGTACAGGGCGACCTCCTTGCCCTGCTCCTCCAGCTCCAGGCGCAGCTGCTCGGCCTCGCGCAGCACCGACGCGGAGTACGCGCCGGCCTGGCCACGGTCGGCGGTGACCACGAGCATCGCGACCCGGTTGGTGTCGGTGCGCTCAGTGGTCAGCGGGTGCTCGACGTCGGCGTGCGTGGCCACGGCGGAGACCGCGCGGGTGATGGCGCGCTCGTACGGGCTGGCCTTCACCGCCCGGTCCCGGGCCTTGCCGATCCGGGACGCGGCGATGAGCTCCATGGCGCGGAACATCTTCTTGAGGGTCTGGGTGGACCGGATCCTCTGCTTGTAGATCCGCTGTTGGGCGCCCATGGCTCAGCCCCGCTTCTGCCGGACGATCTGCTCCTGCTCGATGTCCACGTCCTCACCGGAGGCGACGTCGCTCGGCGGCTCGGTGCCGTCCGAGGCGAGGAACGTCTCGCGGAACTTCTCCACGGCGGAGCGCAGCGCCTGCTCGGTCTCCTCCTCGAACTTGCCGGTCGAGGCGATCTGGGAGGTGACCTCGGTGTTGCGGTGGACGTAGTCGAGCAGCTCGCGCTCGAACCGGCGCACGTCGGACAGGTCGATGTCGTCGAAGTAGCCGTTGGTGCCGGCCCAGATGGAGACCACCTGGTCCTCCACGTCGTACGGGCTGTACTGCGGCTGCTTGAGCAGCTCCATCAGCCGGGCGCCACGAGTGAGCTGGCGGCGGGAGGAGGGGTCCAGGTCGGAGGCGAACATCGCGAACGCCTCCAGCGCCCGGTACTGGGCCAGGTCGATCTTCAGCGTGCCGGAGACCTTCTTCATCGCCTTGATCTGCGCGTCACCACCCACACGGGAGACCGAGATACCCACGTCGACGGCGGGCCGCTGGTTGGCGTTGAACAGGTCCGACTGGAGGAAGATCTGCCCGTCGGTGATGGAGATGACGTTGGTGGGGATGTAGGCGGACACGTCGTTCGCCTTGGTCTCGATGATCGGCAGACCGGTCATCGAGCCGGCACCCAGGTCGTCGGAGAGCTTCGCGCAACGCTCCAGCAGCCGGGAGTGCAGGTAGAACACGTCACCGGGGTAGGCCTCACGGCCCGGCGGGCGGCGCAGCAGCAGCGAGACCGCGCGGTAGGCCTCCGCCTGCTTGGACAGGTCGTCGAAGACGATCAGCACGTGCTTGCCCTGGTACATCCAGTGCTGGCCGATCGCGCTGCCGGTGTAGGGGGCGATGTACTTGAAGCCCGCGGCGTCCGAGGCCGGGGCGGCCACGATGGTGGTGTAGTCCAGCGCGCCGGCGTCCTCCAGGGCGCCGCGCACCGAGGCGATCGTCGAGCCCTTCTGCCCGACGGCCACGTAGATGCAGCGCACCTGCTTGTCCGGGTCGCCGGTCTCCCAGTTCGCCTTCTGGTTGATGATCGTGTCCAGCGCGATCGCGGTCTTACCGGTCTGCCGGTCGCCGATGATCAGCTGGCGCTGGCCGCGCCCGATCGGGATCATCGCGTCGATGGCCTTCTGCCCGGTCTGCAGCGGCTCGTGCACGCTCTTGCGCTGCATCACACCAGCGGCCTGCAGCTCCAGCGCGCGCCGGCCCTCGGTCTCGATCTCACCGAGACCGTCGATCGGGTTGCCCAGCGGGTCCACCACGCGGCCCAGGTAGCCGTCGCCCACCGGCACGGAGAGCACCTCACCGGTGCGGCGCACGCTCTGGCCCTGCTCGATCCCGCTGAACTCACCGAGGACCACCACACCCACGGAGCGCACGTCGAGGTTCAGGGCGAGGCCGAGGGTGTCGTCCTCGAACCGGAGCAGCTCGTTGGCCATCACGCCGGGAAGGCCCTCGACCTCGGCGATGCCGTCGGCGGCCAGGGTGACCGTGCCGACCTCCTCGGCCGCGCTGGTCGCCGGCTCGTAGGAGTTCACGAAGCTGTCCAGCGCAGCCCGGATCTCCTCGGGCTTGATCGTCAGTTCAGC
>CAZMDO010000289.1:0-3576 GCA_964564445.1 uncultured Ruaniaceae bacterium
TGTGCTCAGCCCTCGGCGGCGAGCGCCTCACGCTCGGTGACGTCGTACCAGAGCAGGTCCAGGTCCTCCACCTGTGCCAACGCACGCTGCTCGCCCCGGCGCGCGGCCGAGACCAGGGCGCGGACGCCGTCGTCGGGCTCATCGGCATGGAAGCTGACCACCTGCGACCAGGCGAGCGAGGGCACCTGCACCCGGGCGACCTCCTGCCCGGTGCGCACCTGCCGGTCCGGGACGTCCGCGGCGGCCACCACCCGGCGGGCCGGATCCTGCTCACCCAGCCGGTGCAGGGAGTCCTCCGCGGCGAGCACGAGCGCGGCGAACTCGCACGTCTCGACATCAGCGTCCGGGCCGAGCGCGGCGCGCAACGAGGGCGTCACCGCACGTGCCTCCCGTGCGCCCGGGCCTGCTGGATCGGCGAGCTCGGTCAGCGTGACCGGCAGATAGACGCGCATGCGCCTAGTGTGCCGTAGCCCGGCGCCACGACCATGGCCACAGCCGGGCAAGTCGGCGATCCTCGGCCGGTGCGGGCAGACCAGCGGCCGCCCGCAGGCTGCCGGCCAGGTCGGTGACGGCGGTGCGGGCGGCGGAGCGACCGCCGGCCTCGCGCCAGGTGGTGCCGGCCAGCAGCGCGCGGTCGCACAGCGCCCGGTCGTCGGGCACCAGCACCGGGTCGGGCACGTCGGCGAACCGTGCCAACGCCTCCCGGACCGAGTCCGCCCCGCGCGGTCCTGCGGCGCTGCCGCGGAGCCGGTTGACCACCACCCGGCGGGTCGCGCTGGTGGGTACGTCGTCCAGGTCCAGCAGGGCCTGCACCAGCCGCTCGATGCCGATCGGCTCGGCGGCACCGACCACCACGATCTCCTCGGCGGCGCCGAGCAGGCAGCGCGCCACGTCGTTGCGTCCCGGGCCGAGCGAGTAGCTGGCGTCGTCGTCGGGGACCAGCACCGGTGTCTCGACCACCACCCACGGGGCGGCCCGGCGTGCGGTCTCCAGCAGCGCCAGCGTGCTCACCGCACTCACTTCCCGCCAGCGGGTGGCCCGGGCCAGACCAGGCAGCACCCGCAGCCCGTCGGCGACCCTCGGGGCCAGCCGGGCGAAGGTGGCATCGTCCAGGCGGCCGTGGTCGGCGGCACGCACAGCGGCGGACAGACCCGCGGTCTCGGCGAGCAGGCCCAGGGTCTGGGCGATGGCACCACCCCAGAGATCGGCGTCGAGGAGCACCACGCTCTCACCGTGCTCGGCGAGCTCCTGGGCGAGGTTGATGGCGATCGTGCTCCGACCCGGGGACCCGGCCGGGCCGGTGACCGCCACCAGCCGGGGCGCCATGGCCGGTGCCGCATGCTCCCGCCGGTCCCGGTGCTCGCGGCGCACGCCGCTGCCCGCACGCTGCCGACGGCGGCGCTCGCTGCGGGTCGCCGGCAGCTCCGGTGCCGGTGGCGCCTCGGGACGCGGGCCGGTCGAGCCGGTCGGGCCGGTCGAGCCGGTCGGGCCGGTCGAGCCGGTCGGGCCGGCGGGTTCTGCTGCGGTGGCGGGCGTGGCCGAGTCGGTTGCGGTGGCGGGCGTGGCCGAGTCGTGGGCGCCGGCGGCCGCCGACGTGGCGGACGCGGCGACCTCCGGGGCGTCCGGGCTGCGGTCGGTGGGCGCCTCCGGGACCTGCGGGCCGAGCACCTCGCTGAGCCGCTCCGCGTGCCGTCCCGCCGCGGGGTCCTCGGTCGCCTCGGCCAGGGACCGGATCGCCGGCACCGGGTCCACCCCATAGGTCAGGGCCAGGGCACCGAGCGCGTCGTAGCGGGCGACGTCCTCGGCGTCGCAGCAGACGATCGCCCGGGCACCGTGCGCGCGCAGGCGGTCCACCAGGGTGCGGTCCACGCCGAGGTCGGCGTCCAGGACCGCCACCGACCCCAGCCCGGCGACCGCTGCGGCGGTCAGCTCGGCGAGGTCCGCGCACCGGCGCACCACGACCAGGCCTGGCTCGGTCGCGATGCTGCGGACCAGCTCCTCCTCGGACGTGCCGCGAAGCGCCAGCAGCACGCCGACGTCCTGCTGGGCCGGCATCAGGAGGGCACCGGCACGATCGTGATCTGCCCGTCCCCGGTCTGCGCGGCGAGCACATCGGCCAGGTCCGCCACCGGCACGAGCACCTGGGCGATCATCTGGTCCGCGCCGGCGAAGATCGAGGTGTCCTCGTGCACCTGGGCCACCTCCACCGCCTGCACCAGCGGTTCCGGCGCCGCGAGCGGGGCGCCGGTGCCGGCCTCCGGGTCGGGCAGCGCCACCCACAGGTCCACCAGCGCCCCGGGGCCGATGCTGTCGGCGAGCGCTGCGTCGACCGGCACGGTGACGGTGCGCACCTGCACGCTCTCGGCCGGACCGAGCGCCGCCAGCGGCACCATCTCCCCCGCTCCCACGGTGCGCAGCACCACCAGGTCCGCCGCGGGGTCAGTGGTCGGGGTCAGGTAGGTCTCGGCCACCTCGGGCACGCGCACCTGGGTGGCCACCAGGTCCGCCACGTCGACATGCTCCCCGGGGGAGAGCACGCTGGCGGTGGTGTAGACGGTCACGGTGTCGTCGGCCCGGGACATGGTCCAGGAACCGAGCGCCACCGATCCGGCCACCAGCAGCACTCCCACACCGAGCCGCGGGTCCCGCCAGCTCGGCCGGCGGAGCCGTGGCGTCGCAGGCTCACTCATCGTCCCCTCCACGATCGGGTGCGTTCATGGTGCCAAACTGAGCACCGCGTCGTGGCCGTTTCGCGGGTTTTCCACAGGTGCGCCGACAGTAGCCGATCGACCAGCCGTGATGGGACACTGGTCGGTATGGAACAGCGCTTCCTCTCCTTGGCGGACGTGACCGAGATCCTCTCGATCAGCATGTCGCAGGCGCGCGCGCTGGTGCGCAACGGGGAGCTGCGGGCGATCCAGGTGGGCGGCAAGGGCACCTGGCGGGTGGAGAACGCCGAGCTGGAGGCCTACATCCAGCGCCAGTACGCCAAGACCGACGCCCGGCTGCAGGGCAACGAGTCCCTGGAGACCTCCGACTGACCGGAGCCCGCGGGCTCAGGAGGAGTCGACGCTCAGCAGCGCTCGCCACGGGACGGTGAGCGCGCCGGCCTCGGCGACCACGTCCAGGTGGTCGGCACCCACGCGGACGATCCGGCCGCGGTGGTCCCCGGCGATGGTGCGCACCAGCACCGCGAGCTGTTCCTCGGCCAGCGCCCGCAGTGCGTGACCGAGCCCGATCCGCGCCTCCACCGGTCCGGGCTCCGGGGCGCTGCCGTGCAGCGGCCAGGCCAGCACGACGACGGACAGTGGCACCAGGGTGCGTCGGTCACCCTCGGCGAGCATCACCCAGGCACGGGTCGCGTCGCGGACCAGGCCCGTCCGGGTGCTCCCGTCCACCAGCCGGATCGTGAGATGGCCGCCGCGGCGCGCGCGGCAGCGGTCGGCGAACGTCGTCCCGGCCACCTCGGCGGCCACGAGGTCGCCCAGCCGTGCGTCGTCCTCTGCCCGCTCGGCGGCTGCGAGCTCGGCTGCCAGCTCGGCGAACACGTCGTCCCAGGCCATCTCGCCACCTTAG
>CAZMDO010000290.1:0-3555 GCA_964564445.1 uncultured Ruaniaceae bacterium
GGCAACGCCGGCAACATCTCCGCCTACTGGATGGGCTACCGCGAGTACGCCACCGACGGCCCGGCCACCCGGACCCCGCGGATGTGGGGGGTGCAGGCAGAAGGATCTGCCCCGTTCGTCAAGGGCGAGCCGATCGAGCACCCGGAGACGGTGGCCACCGCGATCCGGATCGGCAACCCCGCATCCTGGTCGCTGGCCGTGGCCGCCCGGGACGATTCCGGCGGCCGGATCGACGCGGTCACCGACGCCCAGATCCTGGATGCCCAGGCGCTCGTCGCCCGCAGCGTGGGGGTGTTCGTGGAGCCAGCCTCTGCCGCCAGCGTGGCCGGGCTGCTCGCCCGTGCCGAGGCCGGTGACGTGCCCGCCGGCGCCACGGTGGTGTGCACGGTGACCGGCAACGGCCTCAAGGACACCGCGACCGCTCTCGGGGACACCCGGGTGGAACCGGACGTGATCGCCCCGGAGACCGCTTCAGCGGCCCGCGCGCTCGGCCTGGCCTGAGATGCGCCTGCAGCGGGACGAGGTGACCGTCCGGGTCCCGGCCACCAGCGCCAACCTGGGACCTGGTTTCGACGCGTTCGGGCTCGCCCACGCCCTGCACGACGAGGTCACGGTGCGCGCCACCACCGGCGCCACCGAGGTGCAGGTCACCGGGGAGGGCGCTGGCGAGGTGCCCACCGGTGACGACCACCTCGTGGTGCGTGCCCTGCGTGCCGGCCTGGACCACGCCGGCGCCCCGCAGGCCGGATTCCACCTGCACTGCCACAACTCGATCCCGCACGGGCGCGGCCTGGGCTCCAGCGCCGGTGCGGTGGTGGCCGGGCTGCTCGCCGCCCGGGGCCTGATCAGCGAACCCGAGGCCCTCGACGACGACGTCCTGCTGGACCTGGCCACCTCCTTCGAAGGTCACCCGGACAACGCCGCTCCCGCCCTGCTCGGCGGGGCCACGGTCGCCTGGATGGAGGGCACACGTGCCCACGCGGCCCGGGTGCCCCTGCACCCCGACGTGCACCCGACCGTGCTGGTGCCCGGTGAACGGTTGCCCACCCAGCGTGCCCGCGCCGCGCTGCCCGCCACCGTGGCGCACGCGGACGCTGCGTTCAACGCCGGGCGGGCCGGGTTGCTCGTGCTCGCGCTCAGCTCACGGCCGGACCTGCTGCTGCCGGCCACCGACGACCGGCTGCACCAGGCGCAGCGGGCGGACGCGATGATGGCGACTGCGGCACTGGTGCAGCGGTTGCGGGAGGCGGGTGCACCCGCAGTGATCTCCGGTGCGGGCCCCACCGTGCTGGTGCTCACCGCCCTGACCGAGGCGCAGCGAGCCGTGGTCGGCGCGGGCTGGCAGGTGCTCACGCCCGCAGTCGATCTCGACGGCGGACAGGTCAGTGTCCCTGCGCCCTCCCGGGGGTAGGGACGATGGTAAGCTCGCAGGTGCGCCGTGACTCGTCGGTGACCTGTTCGCCACGACGGCGCCTCCCACGCGGCATCCTCGTTGATGCCTCTGCGTGATCTATTCCACCCCGGACACTCGATCCGGTGACATCTCCAGCCTGACGAATCTGGGTCGGGCTGTGTCGAGGGAAGGAACCTCGTGACCGAAAGCACGACCACTCCGGGCCGTGGCAAGGCGCTGTCCACCCTGCGCCTGGCCGAGCTGCAGGCACTCGCCGCAGAGCTCGGGATTCGCGGCACCGCCAAGATGCGCAAGAGCGACCTGGTGACGGCCATCCGCGCTGCCCGGGACGGCTCCGGCGGCGGGCAGCCGCCGGCGCGCCGGCAGCCCAAGGACGCGGCGCCGGCCAAGGATGCTGCGTCGACCAAGGATGCTGCGTCGACCAAGGATGCTGCGTCGACCAAGGATGCCGCGCCGACCAAGGAAGCTGCGCCCGCCGATGCCGCCCCGGACGCCGGTGCTGCGCGGGAGGCGGTCCCGGCCCGTGGCACCACCCGGCCGGCCCGGCAGAACCGCCGCGCCAGCTCCGAGGGGGGCCAGCCTCAGCTCGACCTGTCCGAGCTGACTGCCCGTCGGGATACCCGCGAGGGCGCCGGCCGCCCGGAGGAGGGCCGCAGCGGCCAGGACCGTCCGGGCACCGAGCAGCGCCGGCGGGACCAGTCGTCCCGACCGGACCGCGGTGGTGACCAGCGCACCGACCGCGGTGGTGACCAGCGTGGTAACGGCGGCCAGGGTGGCGGCAGCCGACCCAAGCAGGACGGTGACCGCCGCCACGACGCTCAGCGCTCCGCCGTCGACGGCTCCGGCCGCGGCCAGCAGAACCAGAACCAGAACCGGCGCCCGTCCCTGGATGACATCCAGCTGCCCGAGGGGCGCCCGGCGGACTCCGACCGGTCCGAGGACTCCCGCTCCGGGCGCGGTGACGACGACGACCGGCCCAGCGGGCGCCGTCGGCGCGGCCGGGACCGCTACCGGGACCGGGACCGCAAGCGGCGCGGCGGCCGGGAGGTCGAGGAGGAGATCGAGATCACCGAGGACGACGTGCTCCTCCCGGTGGCCGGCATCCTGGACATCCTGGAGAACTACGCGTTCGTGCGCACCAGCGGCTACCTGCCCGGCGCCAACGACGTCTACGTCTCCCTCGGTCAGGTGAAGAAGTACGGGCTGCGCCGCGGCGACGCCGTCACCGGAGCGGTCCGCCAGCCCCGGGAGGGCGAGAGCAACCACCGGCAGAAGTTCAACGCGCTGGTGCGCCTCGACTCGATCAACGGGGTGCCGCTCGCCGAGGCGAACGACCGCCCCGAGTTCGCCAAGCTCACCCCGCTGTACCCGCAGGAGCGGTTGCGCCTGGAGACCACGCCGGGGCAGATCACCGCCCGGATCGTGGACCTGGTGGCTCCGATCGGCAAGGGGCAGCGCGGGCTGATCGTCGCCCCGCCGAAGGCCGGCAAGACGATCATCATGCAGCAGATCGCCAATGCGATCACCGCGAACAACCCGGACGTGCACCTGATGGTGGTGCTCGTGGACGAGCGTCCCGAGGAAGTCACCGACATGGAGCGCACGGTCAAGGGCGAGGTGATCGCCTCCACGTTCGACCGGCCGGCCACCGACCACACCATCGTGGCCGAGCTGGCGATCGAGCGGGCCAAGCGGCTGGTCGAGCTCGGTCAGGACGTGGTGGTGCTGCTGGACTCCCTGACCCGGTTGTCCCGCGCCTACAACCTGGCCGCCCCCGCCTCGGGCCGGATCCTCTCCGGCGGTGTGGACGCCTCCGCGCTCTACCCGCCGAAGAAGTTCTTCGGTGCCGCGCGCAACATCGAGCACGGTGGGTCGCTGACCATCCTGGCCTCTGCGCTGGTGGAGACCGGCTCGAAGATGGACGAGGTGATCTTCGAGGAGTTCAAGGGCACCGGGAACATGGAGCTGCGCCTGTCCCGCCAGCTGGCGGACAAGCGGATCTTCCCCGCCGTGGACGTGAACGCCTCCGGCACCCGCCGGGAGGAGATCCTGGTGGAGCCGGACGAGCTGAAGATCGTCTGGAAGCTGCGCCGGCTGATGAGCTCGCTGGACCAGCAGCAGGCGATCGAGCTGCTGCAGTC
>CAZMDO010000291.1:0-3555 GCA_964564445.1 uncultured Ruaniaceae bacterium
GCCCGCGCTCGCCGCCGCCGACATCGGCGTCGCCATGGGGGCCGCCGGCACCGGCGTGGCGATCGAGACCGCCGACATCGCCCTGATGAAGGACGACCTGCTCAAGCTGCCCCAGGCCCTCCTGCTGGCGCGGCGCACGGTGAACAACATGCGCCAGAACATCACCATCGCGCTGACCACCGTGGCGGCACTGCTGGCCGGGGTGCTGCTGGGCGGGGTGACGATGGCCATCGGCATGCTGGTGCACGAGGCCTCGGTGCTGGTGGTGATCGCGAACGCGATGCGGCTGCTGCGCCGGGTGCGGCAGGCACCCAGCGGCAGCCAGCCCCACCAGGGCGCCACCGACCCGGCCGACGAGCCGCGAGCCGCGCTGCCCGCCTGAGGCTGCGTGAGGCCGGGTGAGGCCGCCGGCCACCTCACAGCTCGGCGGACAGCTCCATCAGCGCGTCCACATCGCTCACCACCAGGCGCCGCCCGGCGCCGACGGAGACCAACCCGGAGTCGTTCAACCGGCGCAGCTGCCGGCTGAACGACTCCGGTGTGGTGTCCAGCAGGGAGGCGATGTCCTTCTTCGCCATCGGTAGCTCCACCTCGAGCCCACCCGGCACCGGACGACCGGTGAGGGACAGCAGGTACCCGGCCACCCGGGCGCTGACGTCCCCGGAGATCACCGCGGCCAAGCGTCGCTCGGTCTCCTCCAGGCGCTGGCTGACCCCCTGCAGCATCCGGAACCCGATCGAGGGGTGGGCGCGGACCAGGCGGTCCAGGTCCGCGTGCCGGAACACGCACAGGCTGGTGGTCTCCAGCGCAGTGGCGACGTGCTCGGGGCGCCGCCCGGTGAGGAAGGCCGACTCCCCCACGAAGTCGCCCGGTCCGAGCACTCGCAGCACCTGCTCCCGGCCGTCGACATCGATCCGGCTGATCTTGATCGCCCCGGTGTGCACCACCATGAGCTGGGCAGCAGTCGAGCCCGCGCCACCGACCTGCTCGCCTCGCTCCAGCGTGGTGGGCCGGGCCACCTCGGCGACGCCGAGCTGGTCGCTGCGGTTGAGCCCGGCGAACAGCGGCACCCGCGCCACGCACAGGTCCTCCTCGTCGTGGCCCGCGGCCGGGGCCGGTGCGTTGACGTCAGCCATGCGCCACCTCCGTCTCGATGCTATCTGTGCGCCGGGCGGGTGACCTCGGGCACAGCCGCTGGCCCGGGAGTCCTACCCGCGCTACAATACTTGAAGACTCAACTAAATGGAGGAACTGTGACTGCTACCCAGATTCACCGAGACGCCCTCGCGCAGGACACTGCGATGGGCGTCGTCGACCTGCTCGTGCGCGACATGGACACGATGGTCGCCTACTACACCGAGGGCGTCGGACTGGACGTCATCACCACCACCGGTGACCTGGTGGTGCTCGGCCGCGGCACCGCGCCGATCATGCGGCTGACCCAGCGCAGGCACCTACCCGACTTCGACCGCGGCAGCGCCGGCCTCTATCACACCGCCATCCTGTTCGCCGACCATGCCGGCCTCGCCGCCTCGATCAACCAGATGGCCGGCTACGCCCCGCGCAGCTTCACCGGATCGGCCGACCACCTGGTCTCCGAGGCGTTCTACTTCGACGACCCCGAGGGCAACGGCGTGGAGCTGTACGTCGACCGGCCGCGGTCCGCCTGGACCCGCACCGCCGACGGTGGGGTGCAGATGGCCTCGCTGCCGTTGGACCCGAACCAGTTCGTGCTCAGCCACCTGGACCGCACGGCTCCGGCGGCAGCGCCGGCTGCGGACATCGGCCACGTGCACCTGCAGGTAGGCAGCATCGAGACCGCCAAGGCGTTCTACGTCGACACCCTCGGCTTCGACGTGATGGCCCGGTTCGGCAGCCAGGCGCTGTTCGTCTCCGCCGGCGGGTACCACCACCACATCGGCATGAACACCTGGCACAGCGCCGGCGCCGGACCGCGCGCGGCGTCACTGGGCCTGGGGCAGGTGAGCATCGAGGTGCCGAACACCGACGACCTCGGCGCCATCACCGCCCGGCTGCACGCCGCCGGCATCGAGGTGCAGGCCACCGGCGACGCGATCAGTCTCGACGACCCGTGGAGGACCCGGATCCGCATCCACGCCGCCACCTGATCCCCGGCTGTGCACACCACGGTCAGCGAGCGCGGGCGCCAGCGGGTGGGCCGCGCGGCGGCTGGGCGCGCGCCCGGGGTCAGCTGTAGGCGAGCAGGGTGAGGCCCACCAGCACGACGGCGCAGGTCACCACTCCCACCACGCCGCCGGTGGAGCGGCGGTCCTTGGGCAGGTAGGCGAACAGGAAGCCCAGGGCGGTGCCGACCACCAGGCCGCCGAGGTGGGCCTGCCAGGACACCCGCGCGATGATCAGCGAGAACACCACGTTGATCGCGATCACCACGAGGATCTGCCGCGCATCGCGCCCGGTGCGGCGCAGCACCACCGCGATCGCCCCGAACAGACCGAAGACCGCGCCGGAGGCGCCCACCACCGGCACGTTCCAGCTGGTCACCGGCGTCAGCAGGATCACCGCCACCGAGCCGCCGAAGGCACTGAGCAGGTACAGCGCCACGTACCGCCACCGGCCGAGCATCTGCTCCAGGAACGGGCCCACGATCCACAGCGCGTACATGTTCACCAGCAGGTGCAGCCAGCCGGCGTGCAGGAACGCCGAGGTGAGCATCCGCCACGGCTCGATCTGCCCGATCGCCGGGGAGAACGCGAACAGCTGGTAGACCGGCGCCACGTAGTCGGCCAGGAACATCACCGCGCACAGCGCCACGAACGTGATGGTGGCGACCGGGCGCGAGCTGGTGCTGACCCGGCCGCCGAGCACGGTGCGCTGCGCGCGCTGCATCCGGCCGGCCTCGCGCACGCAGTCCACGCAGTGCACACCCACCGCGGCCGGACGCTGGCACTCCGGGCACGCCGGCCGGCCGCACCGCTGGCAGGTCACGTAGGAGACCCGGTCCGGGTGGCGCGGGCAGGTCGGCGGGCCCGCAGGTGCGTGCGGCGGCGGGGCGGCGGGGTAGCTGGTCATCGTCGCCGGGGAGAGCTCGAGAGGGGCGCGCTCAGTCGACGATCTCGATCGAGGTGATCACCACGTCCTCGACCGGGCGGTCGTCCCGCGGGTCGGTGGAGACCGCGCCGATCTGGTCCACGACGGCGGCGCTCGCCTGGTCCTTCACCGTTCCGAAGATCGTGTGCTTGCCCTGCAGCCACGGGGTCTTCGCGGTGGTGATGAAGAACTGGGAGCCGTTCGTGCCCCGGCCCATCTGCTTGCCCGCGTTGGCCATCGCCAGCACGTGCGGGGCGTTGAAGTTCAGCTCCGGGTGGATCTCGTCGTCGAACTGGTAGCCGGGCCCGCCGCGGCCGGTGCCTAGCGGGTCGCCGCCCTGGATCATGAAGTTCGGGATCACCCGGTGGAAGATGGTGCCGTTGTACAGCGGTTCGGTGGTCTCCGCGCCGGTCTCCGGGTGGGTCCAGGTCCGGGCGCCGGTGGCCAGCTCCACGAAGTTCTTCACCGTCTTGGGTGCGTGGTTGG
>CAZMDO010000292.1:0-3550 GCA_964564445.1 uncultured Ruaniaceae bacterium
ACCAGGTCTGCCAGGAGCGGCAACGCGATGTTCCACATGACGTCCTCTTTCTCTTCGGTGTCTGACCGAAGAGTTTGCGCGGCCGTCATGACGGGCTGGTGAGAGGCCGATGAGAGAACGCTCATCTGCCCCCGGGCTGGAGGTGCCCGCGCCGGTGCGTGACCAGCCGGGCTGCGTGCGATCGGCCGGCTCAGCGCGTCAGCACGGTGCGCTGCAGGAACGCGTTGTGGAACTTCCCGTCCGGGTCGTAGCGGCGGGCCAGGTCGCGGAAGTCCGCCATCCGCGGGTAGAGCGTCTCGAGGTCGTCGGAGCCCAGGGTGAACCACTTGCCCCAGTGCGGGCGGGCCCGGAAGGGCTGCAGCGTCTCCTCCAGCAGGGGCAGCAGCGCGCGGACCTCCTCCGGTCGACGGTCGAACGTGAAGTGCAGCGCCACGGTGTCCTGCCCCTGTGCCATCGACAGCCAGAGGTCGTCGGCGGCGATCGTGCGGACCTCGCACACCTGCAGCAGCGGCGCGATCTGCCCCGCCACCTCACGGACCGCGTCGATCGCGGCCACGGCGCGGGTCCGCGGCACCAGGTACTCGGCCTGGATCTCCTCGCCGGCGCTCGGGGTGAACTCCAGCCGGAAGTGCGGCAGCCGGTCGAACCACGGCCCGGCCACGCCCAGCTGGTCGGTGGCGAAGGTGGGGTCGATGCCACGGATCGGGTGCTGCGCGCCGGTCGCGGCCATCCCGACCGGCAGGGTCACCTCGCCGGTGCGGCTCTTCAGCCAGACCTGGTCCACCACGTCGGCGTCCCAGCGGGTGAACAGGCTCACGCTGTAGGCGGCCGAGGTGAGCTCGTCGAAGTGGCCGAGGGCGTGCTCCCAGGGCACGTCGTTGACCACGTACTGGGCTACCTGGTAGCTCGGCTCGATCCGCAGCTGCACCCGGGTGATGACCCCGAGTGCGCCCAGGTGCACCGCCGCGCCGGGCAGGTCCGGGTGGTCGGAGTCGAGGCTGATCAGGTCTCCCTCGGGGGAGATCAGCTCCAGCCCGACGACGGCGCTCGCCAAGTTCCCCACGCCGTCACCCGATCCGTGGGTCGCCGTGCCGATCGCCCCGGCCACGGCGATGTGCGGCAGGGAGGCCATCGCCGCCAGTGCCCATCCGGCCCGGTCCAGCTCGGCGGCCAGGTCGCCGTAGCGCACCCCGCCGGCCACGCTGACGATGCGGGCCTCGGTGTCCACGTGGATGTCTGCGGGCAGTGCCGCCAGGCTGATCAGGTCGCCGGGGGAGTCGGCCAGGTCGTTGAAGGAGTGCCGCGATCCCAGGGCCCGTATCCGGCTGGTCTCCGCCACGATCTGCTGTGCCGCGGACACCGTGTCCGGCTGGTGCAACCGGTGCGCACCGTAGGTGTAGCAGCCGGCCCAGTTCGTCTCCGCCATCGCCCGCCCTTTCTGTCGTCGTGGGCAACAATCTAGCGGCTGCCCCATCCCGCCGGCGCCCCGTCGCGCCCGGTCGTGACCGCCCCGCACACGCCGGCACCTGCTCGTGACCCCGCCCGCTCACGCGTGACCCGAGAGCACGAGTCATCGGGCCAGCTGCCGAGTGAATCGATTCACGCGGAGGGGGTGGTGCGTGGTGCGGGGTGCGGGGTGCGGCGCGGTGGAGGGGCGGTGCGGCGGCGGGGCTACTCGGGCTCGTGCGCGCGGAGGGTGCGCAGGCCCACCCAGACCAGCGCGATCAGCGCAGCGAGGGCGAGCACCGCCAGCCAGGTCAGTCCCACACTGAGCTCACCGGCCAGCGCGACCGCCCCGCCGAGCAGCTGCGCGAACGCCTGGATCGCCACCGCCGCCGGCCAACCGGCAGCCAGGGCGGCCAGCTCGATCCGCGCCGTCGCCCCCAGCTCGGTCACCTTCCGGCTGAGGCACACCATCGCGTGCAACGCCAGCAGCAGCGCAGCGGTGACCCGCGGATCGCCGGAGACCGCCACCAGGCCCTGCTCCCCGGGCGGCTGGGTGACCATCGCGACCAGCAGCAGCGCCACCCCCACCCCCGGCATCACCCCGCTGCGGCTGACCGCCACCCCGAGCGCCAGCAGCGCGGCCGCCACCAGCTGCGCCACCCCGCTGGCCACCAGCGTGCCGGCGCCGAGCAGCAGCAGACCCGCCACCGCCCGGACCAGCCAGGCCGGCACGTGCCGCCCGACCTGCAGGCCCACCTGCGGCAACCGGCGCGGGCGCGGTGTGGACACGTCCCAGTCGCCCCACATCGAGCGGATCTGCTCGCGGACGCCGGGCGTGCGGCCCGCGTCGCCGTAGGACTCACTCATCATCGCCCCCTCGCTGCGGGCCTGCCCGGCACCCCGCCACCGCGGCGCCGGTGCGCCCGGGTGAGCAGCCGCCAGGCCACGTCGATCGCACCGGCCCCCTGCGGTGCGTCCGGGTCGATCCAGCGCAGCACCTCCACCCCCGACCGGCGCAGCCCAGCGAGCCGTACCTGCCGCTCCAGGTTGACCACCTGGTAGGCGAAGTCGCCCAGGGAGTCCAGCCCGGTGGTGCGCACCGGCGGCAGCGTGTCCACCGCGATCACCCGGTGCCCCTGCCCGCGCCAGGTCCTGGCCATCCGGGCCGCCTCGTCGTCCAGGAAGGTGGAGAACACCACCAGCAGCGCGCTCGAGGGCACCTGCGGCGCGCGCTTGCGCGGGCTCGGGAAGCTCTCCGGAGCCAGTGCCGCCAACCGGCGGGTGATCCGCTCGAACTGGCCGCGGCCGGCCGCCGGCGCCACCGGTCGGCGGCGCAGCCCCAGGTCGTCCAGACCCACCCGGTCCCCGGAGGCGAGCACCACGTGCGCCACCGCCGCAGCCGCCTCCCGAGCCAGGTCCAGAGAGATCGGCTCGTCCACCGCCGCCGCCTGCCCACCACCCCAGGTGGCCACATCCGGCCCGACGGCGTCCCGGGAGTCGACCACCAGCATCACCGTCGCGTCCGCGGTGGCGAACGTGCGCCGCACGTACAGCTCGGTGAGCCGACCGGTGCGCACGTCCAGGGACCGGCGGGCACTGACCCGCCAGTCGATCCGCCGCAGCCGGTCGCCGGGGGTGAACAGGTGCACGTCCCGGAACGCGGTGCCGTCGCCCACCCGGCGCGAGGTGTGGTTCCCGGTCAGACCGGCCAGCTGCGGCGGCACCGGGGTGCCCTGCAGGGTGACCAGCGGCGGGTGCACCGTCACCCGAAGCGGCGCCCCGGTCGTCACCGGGCTGAGCACGGCGGAGTCGAAGGAGGCGCTCAGGTGGTCCAGCCGGAACAGGTCCTGCACTCCGGTGCGGGCGGTGGCCAGCTCGGTGGGCAGCACCCGTTCGGTGCGGGCGTCCACCAGCGCCTCGACCGGCCGGAACCCCTCGGAGGATACCCGCAGCCGCACCGTCTGCACCCCGGGCGCCGGCGGCACGTGCACCTCGGCAGCCACCGCGCCTGCCCGAGCCCTGGCCGAGGTGCGCCGCACGAGAACCCCGGGCTGCGCCGTCGGGCGGGTGATCCAGCCCCAGGCGAAGGAGAGCACGAAGACCG
>CAZMDO010000293.1:0-3538 GCA_964564445.1 uncultured Ruaniaceae bacterium
CTGGTCACCCAGACCTGCGACCTGGTGGTCTCCATCCCGATCGCCTCGGCGGTGGAGTCGCTGAACGCCGGCACTGCGCTGGGCATCGCCCTGTACGAGGTGGCGGCCCGCCGCCGCTCCGCCTGACCCGACGCCCCACAGCCCGCCCTCCCGCGTCCCCGCCCCCACACCCCGCCCCCTCCGGCGTGAATCGATTCACTCGTGACTGGGCACGATGACTCGTGCTCTCGGGTTCCGAGCGGGCGTGCCGAGTCGCGAGCGCGCGAGGTGGGCCCGCGCGTGGGTGGGTGCGAGCCGCCACTTCTTGGCCCCGAACAGCACCAGCAAGGTGGGCCCGCGCGTGGGTGGGCGCGGGTGTGGGTGGGCGCGGACGCGCGAGGTGGGCCCGGACGGGCGCGGAGTGGTCCGGGAGGGCGCGGCGCGCCGGCAGGGGGAAGCGGCTGCGGAGTCGGTGCCGCCGGAGGCCGTGGCGCGCGAGCGCTGCGCGGCAGCCGCTGGGTAGGCTGACGCCATGAGCACGTGGCAGCGCACATCCGGGCAGGTGGACGCGCCTGCCTCCAGGGTGCACCGCAGCACCGGCTTCCTCGATGGAGCCCAGGTGGTGGCCCGACTGGAGTACGACCCGCAGGATCCGACGAGCGCCTGGGTGACCGTCGCCGTCGACGAGGAGAACCGGGTCGCGGTGCTCGCGGAGGGCGGTGCGGACGTGGTGCCGGGCCCACCGCTGGCCGAGCTGGTCACGGCGCTCGCGCACGAGGTCCAAGGGGTGGTCACCTTCGCCGAGGAGACAGCGCGCGCGCTGCCCCCGGGCGAGGGTGACGAGGACGAGGACGACGACCCGTTCGACCCGCAGATCGGCATCGTCGTGGTGGCCGACCGGGCACTGGTGTGCACCACCGCCGACCGGGACGGCCTCGAGCGCCTCGCCACCGAGGCCGACTCGACGCTGCAGGCGGTACCGGCCAGCTTCGGGCACGTGATCCTGGTGGAGGACGGTCCGGCGGTCGGCGACCTCCCGCTGGGTCAGCTGCGTTCACCGGCCGTGGTGCTGCAGCAGACCGCCGACTACCCAGCGCTCGGGGTCACCGGTGAGGACGAGTACCAGCACGTCTGGGGCCTGCAGGATGCGGTGGTGCCGCTGGACGCACCGGCGGCCCAGGCGTTCGCCGACGACCTGCTCGGCGTCGGGGCGCTGACCGCGCAGCTGCTGGCCGCCGTGCCCGGGGCGGACGCCGACCGGGTGCGGCAGGGCATCGAGTCCGGCTCCGGCCCGCTCGACGTGCTCCCGGGTCTGGTCACCGACGAGGCGCTGGCCACCGCACTGGACGGCTTCCTCGCCGGCCGGAGCGTGACCGCCGACCTCGAGGCCGTGCTCACGGTGGAACCGGTGCTCCTCGGTGAAGCGATGCGCCGACGCGCCCAGGAGGCCGCCGACGACGCCCGTCGCGCGGCCGAGGACGCTCGCCGGGCCGCCAGCCAAGCAGCGGAGGACACCCGGCGCCGGGCTCAGGAGGCAGCCGAGGATGCCCGCCGGCGGGCCCAGCATGCCGCGGACGACGCTCGTCGGATGGCCGACGACGCCCGGGCCAGCGCGGTGGCCTTCGCCGATGCCGCGGAGGAGCCGGTGCGCACCTGGGCGCCGTACGGGGCCGCCGCGGTCGACCTGGTGGTCGGTGCGCTCCTCTGGCGCCGCTCCGGTCGAGCGAGGCGTGCCGGCGAGCCGATGCGGGCTGGCGCCAAGGTGGTCCGCGGGGTGAGCGTGCTGCTGTTCGCGGCGGCGGCCACGAACGTGGTGGCGGACGTGATCAACCGGCGCCGCGCCGCGCACCCGCCACCCGCGGACTGACCGGGCAGGCGCTGGAAAGTGCTTTCAGCGCGACCGCAGCGCTGACCGGACGTCCATCTCACAACGCCAGCATCCACGTGTGAAAGCGATTTCACCGGTAGGCTGGTGCTGCACCGGATCTCACCGGTGCGTTCGTGCCGTAGATGCAGGGGAGGACCGCCTGGTGGGCCGACGTTCTGCCGCGATCACGATCGCCGATGTTGCCCAGCACGCGGGGGTCTCCCCGGCCACGGTCTCGCGCGTGATGAACGGGCGGTTCCTCGGCGAGCCGGAGGTCGCCGAGCGGGTGCGCGCGTCGGCTCGGGAGCTGAGCTACTCTCCGAACCAGCGGGCCCGCAGCTTCGCGATGGGGCAGACGAACGCGATCGCGTTCCTGGTGCCGGACCTGGCGAACCCGTCGTTCCAGGTGGTGCTGGCCGGTCTGAGCAAGGCGGCCGGTGACCAGGGCTACCGGGTGATGGTGGCGGACTCGGCCGAGTCTGCCGAGGACGAGCCGCTGCTCGCCGCCGAGATCCGCCGCCGGTGCGACGCCCTGGTGCTCTGCGCGCCGCGGATGAGCGAGGCCGCGCTGGTCCAGGCGACCGAGACGCTCGCGCCGGTCGTGCTCATCCACCGCTCCAGCCCCGCCGTCTCGGTGCCCACCCTCTCGGTGGACTCCCGCCAGGGTGCCGAGGCGTTGGCCCGGTACCTGTACGGGCTGGGCCACCGGCAGCTCGCCTACGTGGCCGGTCCGGACGGGGTGGCCAACGAGAACCGGCTCCGCGGCCTCGCGGACTTCCAGGCCTTCGCTCCGGACGCACAGATCACGAAGGTACCGGGAGGGGCAGGCAGCGAGCAGGGTGTGGCGGCGGTGGAGGCCGTGCTCGCCAGCGGGGCGACCGCGGTGCTGGCGTTCAACGACCTGGTCGCCATCGGGGTGGTGCACGGGCTGCTGGAACGCCAGGTCCGCGTGCCGGAGCAGATCTCGGTGACCGGGTTCGACGACATCCCGTTTGCCCGGTTCATGGCACCCTCGCTGACCACCGTCTCCGTACCGCAGGACGTGCTCGGAGCGCTCGCCTGGGCCCGGATGCACGCGCTGATCCAGGGGTCGACGCCGGACCACAACGTGGTCTTCCAGCCTCGCCTGGAGGTGCGGCGCTCGACCGCGCCGCCGCCGGCCTGACCGGCCGGGGCCGGCCGGGGCCAGCCAAGACCGCCCGACACCGCCCGAGACCGGATCGGCCGGGGTCGGCCGAGCGGGCCTGAGACCGGACCCAGCGCGCCATCACCGCGAGAGTTGCGACCCTTTCGTTGCGCGATGCAACTAGGGTGGACCAACACCCCAGAACCGAGAAGGATCGCTGTGACTTCTGCTTCCACCCCCGACCGGCGCGCGCTGGTGGTCCGCGGCGGCTGGGACGGGCACGAGCCCGTGGCCGCCACCGACCTGTTCATCCCGTTCCTGCACGAGCACGGTTTCGACGTGCAGACCCACGAGGACCTGGACGTCTACACCGACGAAGCACTGCTGGCCGGCACCGACCTGATCGTGCAGTGCTGGACCATGGGCACGATCACCGGCGACCAGCTGCGCGGGCTGCGCACCGCCGTGGAGCGCGGCACCGGTCTGGCCGGTTGGCACGGCGGCATCGCCGACTCCTTCCGCGCCTCCTCCGACTACCTGCACCTGGTCGGCGGCCAGTTCGCCAC
>CAZMDO010000294.1:0-3535 GCA_964564445.1 uncultured Ruaniaceae bacterium
GCCAGCGCACGGTCGGCCATGATCTTCGAGGCGCGCAGCTCGTCGCGGCGGTGCACCACGGTCACGGTGCGGCCGAACCGGGTGAGGAACAGGGCTTCCTCCATCGCCGAGTCGCCACCGCCGACCACGATGATGTCCTGGTCGCGGAAGAAGAACCCGTCGCAGGTGGCGCACCAGCTCACCCCGCGGCCGGAGTACTTCTTCTCGCCGGCGATGCCCAGCTCCTTGTATGCGGAGCCGGTGGCCAGGATCACGGTGCGAGCAGTGAACTCCTCACCGTCCTCGTTCACCACGGTCTTCACCGGGCCCTCGAGCTGCACCGAGGTGACGTCCTCGTAGCGCACCTCGGCGCCGAAGCGTTCCGCCTGGGCCTGCATCTTCTCCATCAGGTCCGGGCCGAGCACACCGTCGGGGAAACCGGGGTAGTTCTCCACGTCGGTGGTGTTCATCAGCGCACCACCGGCCGTGATCGACCCGGCGAACACGATCGGCTGGAGGCCGGCACGGGCGGCGTAGACGGCGGCGGTGTATCCCGACGGGCCGGAGCCGATGATGATGACGTCGCGGGGGGCGGGGGCCTGGGGCATGGACGGTCCTTCTGCTTCGGATGGCTTACCACCCAGTCAACCACCGGCGGGGGCCGCTTTGTTCCGCGGACCCGGCGGTGCGGGCGGGCAGCTGGTGTTCGGTTGTCAGTTCGCGGTGATCTCGGCGAGCTCGATCCGGTTCCGTCCGTCCGAGGCCGCCACCGGCAGCTCGGGGAACCAGAGCACGATCGCCTCGAGCTCGGTGGGGGTGGAGAGGGTGTAGGTGGTGTCCGGTCCCATCGGTCCCTCGGCGAGCACCTCACCGCCGCTCGGGTCCTCCGGGGTGGTGTTGCGGATCTGCACGACGCCGCCCTCACCCTGCACGTCCAGCGTCACCGAGGTCACCAGGGTGGGCTGCTCCAGGATGACGGCGAAGCCCAGCCCGGGCTTCATCCCGTACTGCGGGTTGTCGTACCGCAGGGAGCGCCAGATGGTGTCCGGGTCACCGTCGATCGCCTGGTCGGCCAGGTCGGCGTTGTCCCCGCTGCCGGTGGACGGGTCGAGCGACAGGGCCTCGGCGAACTCGATGTCCGCCGGTGTGGGCGTCGGGCTCGGTGTGGGTGAGGGTGACTCGGTGGTTTCCTCCGGTGCCGGTTCGGTGGTCTCGGCGGTGCCGGTGGTCGCCGGCGGGGTGGTGGCATCGTCCGGGTCGAAGGAGGTGCGGGCATCCCGCAGCGAACCGATCGCCAGGATCAGGGCGAGCACCAGGATGATGACCATCCCGAAGATCACCCACGGGGTCGGGTTGAACCGCTCGCGGCGGGTCGGGCCGTGGTCGTCGTCACCGGAGCCAGGGAGCATCGTCGCCTCCTCGGCCTCGTCGTCGGGGCGGGCTCGTTCGAGCAGCCCGCGCGCGCCGGCGGCCACCCGGCCCGCACCGGCCGCCACCTTGCCGGCGGCGTTGGACAGGTCGTCGCTGAGGGTACGGCCACCCGAACCTGCCGGGCCCGGCCGGTCGGAGGTGGCGTCGTCGGGCAGGTCCCAGCCCTGCGTGGGCGGGACCGGTCGTTGCGGTGCGGCCGGCGGCGGTGCGGAGGCCTCGGCGACCGGCTCGGCACCGGTGGCGGCGGGCCCGGCTGGCGGCTCCTGGCCCGCGGGTGCGGTCGGCTGCCCGCCGGAGGGTGCGCCCACGGTGCCGTGCGCCGGCGCGAACGCCGAGGTGATGGCGGTCTGGTCCTGCGGAGTGCCCGCCGGGGGATCAGCGGGCATCCCGGGCGCGGTCCCGGCCGGAGCGGCAGCAGCACCGGCGGCGGCACCAGCACCGGCGGCACCAGCCGCGACAGCGCCGGCTCCCGCGGCACTCGCGTCGGCGGCGCCTGCTCCGGCGGCACTCGCTCCGGCAGCACCGGCCCCGGTGCGCAGCCCGCGCCCAGGTGTGGGCAGGATCGCGGTGCCGGCCCGGGAACCGGCTACCGCACCCGCCCCCGCGGTATCCGGGCGAGCTGCGCCGTCGTGCTCGGCATCCTGCTGCACCGGCGGCGGGGTGAGGTCGTCCCACGGCTGCAGCTCCCGCACCAGCTCACCGGGGGTGAACGGGCCGTCCTCGTGCGGGCCGAAGGTCACCGCGCAGAGCGTGTCCAGGTCGTGCGGCACGTCCTCGGCCACGTCCGCCGGTGGCTGCGCGGCCGACCCGGACCGGGGCGCGAGCGGCAGCCCGGCGGCCAGGGCCCGTTCCCCGGGCCACGTACCGGTCAGCGCGGTGTAGAGCAGCTGGACCAGACCGACGGCGTCGGTGCGCGCGGCGGTGGCGGCGTCGGGCACCTCGGTGCCGGACTGTGCCGCGGCCACCGCGAGCCCGGTCACCACCACCTGACCGTCCTGGGTCAGGTGCAGCGAGCGCGGACCCAGCGCCAGATGGTGCACGCCGCGCTTGCGGGCAGTCTCCAGGGCCGTGGCGGCGTTGCCCACCAGGGCGCGTGCCTGGGCGTGCGGGATCGGGCCGTGGGCCACCAGGTCGGCCAGCGAGAGACCCTCCAGCGGTTCGGTGACCACGTAGGCGACGTCCTCGTGGTTGCCCACCCGGCGCACGTGCGCCAACCGGTCGTCGCGGACCAGGGCGGCGCGCCGGGCGGCGTCCAGCCCTTCTTCGCGGTGCGCCCCGGTGAGCACGGTGACCCGCACGCGCCGCTGCAGGATCTCGTCCTGCCCGGTCCAGGCGGAGGCGTTCGGCAGGTCGGTGGCCACCGGTGCCTCCAGCACGTACCGGTCGGCCACCGTGTCCCCGCTCTGGAGGGCCACTTCAGCGGTCCGGTCCACCCGCGGCCCTCCGTTCCCCGTGTCAGCTGCAACGATCGTCGCCCATATCGTACGCGGGCGCTCTGGGATCCTGAGCCGTCTCGTCAGCGGAGACAGCCGCCGGGTGAGCGGGGCGAGCATCGCGCCCACCCGTTCGGTGAGCTGGTCCAGCTCGGTCACCCGGAGCCGGCGCAGCAGCACGTAGTAGATCAGCGCCATCAGCGCGCCCAGCACCAGCACCCGGAGCAGGGCGCCGAGGAACGAGGTGCGCACACCCCACAGGTGCAGCAGCCCCCAGCCCATCGCCATCGCGGGCAGCACGGCGAGCAGCACCCGCAGGTGCGTGCGCAGCACCCGGCCGCCGTCCAGGTTCGGCAGCTTGCGGCGCAGCGCCAGGTAGGCCACCAGGGCACCGAGGGTGTTCGAGGCCGCGGTGGCCAGCCCGGCGCCAGCCACCCACCAGTGCACCTCGAGCAGCAGGAAGGCGGCCAGGCTGCCGCCGATCTGCACCAGCGCCATCGGCACCTGGATGTAGAACAGGAACCGGGTGTCCTCGAAGGCGAAGTAGACCCGCTGGGCCATGGTCCACACGGCGATCGCCGGCAGCCCGATCAGCATCGCCACCAGCACGTGGCCGATCGCCCGGTAGGAGGCGAACGTGGCCTGGTCGAACTGCACCACCTGGGTGAGCGGGATCGCCAGCACCGCCAGCG
>CAZMDO010000295.1:0-3514 GCA_964564445.1 uncultured Ruaniaceae bacterium
GGAGCTGCACCCAGGCGGTGACGTCCGGGGAGAGGAGAGCTGCGCCGTCGGCGGACTCAGCGAGGTTCGCACTGGTCAGCAGTACCTGTGCGCCCGCCGGCAGCGGCACCGGCTGCTCACCGAGGTTCACCAGCACCAGCACCGAGCCGTTCTGGAACGCCAGTACCGACTCTGACGCGCCCGGCAGGCCATCCACCCAGGCGAGCGAGCCCGCACCCAGCTCCAGGTCCCGGCGCAGCCGTAGCGCGGTGCGGTACAGCTCCAGCGTGGAACCCTCCTGGCCCTGCTGGGCGTCGCGGGCGAAGGCGGCCCAGGCCTCCGGCTGCGGCAGCCAGGTGGCACCGGTGGGGGAGAAGCCGAACCCGGCGGCGTCGGCCTCCCACGGCAGCGGCACGCGGCAGCCGTCCCGGCCCTTCTCCGCGCCCTCGGTGCGGAAGAACGCCGGGTCCTGGCGCAGCTCGTCCGGCAGCGCGGTGTGCTCCGGCAGGCCGAGCTCCTCGCCCTGGTACAGGTAGGCAGACCCGGGCAGGGCGAGCATCAGCAGCGCGGCAGCCCGGGCCCGGCGCAGGCCGAGCTCGGCGTCCGGCTGGGTGTCCTCGGCGCCGATCCCGTTCGGGCCCTTGCCGGTCTCGGCCAGGCCCAGGCGGGAGGAGGCGCGGACCACGTCGTGGTTGGACATCACCCAGGTGGTCGGTGCGCCGACGGCGTCGCTGGTGGTCAGCCCCTCGGTGATCGAGGCCCGCAGCGCGGCGGCGTCCCACTCGGTGCACAGGAAGTCGAAGTTGAACGCCTGGTGCATCTCGTCCGGGCGCACGTACCGGGCCAGCGCCTCCGGGGTCTCGGTCCACGCCTCGGCCACCAGGGCGCGGTCGCCGTCATAGCGGGCGAGCACCTGGTGCCAGCGCCGGTAGATCTCGTGCACGCCCGGCTGGTCCCACATCGGGGCGCGCGGGCGGTCGGTCCCCTCCTCGGCGGCGTCCTCGGCGGCGACGTCGTCCTGACCGCCGACCATCGTGGTGTGCCCACCCCAGTCCGGGAACTCCTGGTCCTTGATCAGCCCGTGCGCCACGTCCACCCGGAACCCGTCCACGCCGCGGTCCAGCCAGAACCGGAGCACGTCGTCGAACTCGGCCCGGACCTCCTCGTTCTCCCAGTTCAGGTCTGGCTGGTGGGAGTCGAACAGGTGCAGGTACCACTGGCCGGGGCGGCCGTCCGGCTCGGTGACGCGGGTCCAGGCGCGGCCACCGAAGACGCTCTCCCAGTTCGTCGGCGGCTCCTCGCCGGCCTCGCCTCGGCCGTCGCGGAAGACGTACCTGTTCCGCTCGGGTGAGCCCGGGGCAGCAGTCAGCGCGGCCTGGAACCACTCGTGGGAGTCCGAGGTGTGGTTGGGCACCAGGTCCACGATCACCCGCAGCCCGAGCTCGCGGGCGCGGGCGAGGAGGGCGTCGGCGTCGGCCAGGGTGCCGAACCGGGGGTCCACCTGGCGGTAGTCGGCCACGTCGTAGCCGGCGTCGTGCTGGGGGGAGGTGTAGAAGGGGGATAGCCAGATGGCGTCCACGCCGAGCTCGGCCAGGTGGTGCAGCCGGGCGGTGATCCCTGGCAGGTCGCCGATCCCGTCGCCGTCCGCGTCGGCGAACGAGCGGGGATAGATCTGGTAGATCACCGCGGTACGCCACCACTCAGGGTCCGGTCCCGCCGGGTGGTGGATCAGGGTGCTTGTGGTCTCGTCGAGGGTGCCGAGAGGCACAGGTGCGAATGCAGTCACCCGCAGCATTGTGGTCACTTGCGGACCGAACATCAACGTGGCCGGCCGGGCGGGCAGCACATGCCGGCCGGGCGGGCGCCGAAGACCGCTCCATCGACCGCCGACGCTCGCTCCACCGACCGCCAGACGGGCCGGAACGGCCGGGCGCAGGTGGCCCAACGTCTAGGCTGGTGGACGTGGTGCAGGAGCAGATACCGGTGCGCGGCTACACGTCGCTGGACACCGAGCGGTGGTACGGCGAGCCGCCGAAGTCTGCCCACCGCACCCCGTTCGAACGGGACCGCGCCCGGATCGTGCACTCCTCGGCGCTGCGCCGCCTGGGTGCCAAGACCCAGGTGCTCGGCCCGGGCACCGACGACTTCGCCCGCACCCGGCTGACCCACTCCCTGGAGGTGGCGCAGGTGGGCCGGGAGCTGGGCAAGTCGCTGGGCTGCGACCCGGACGTGGTGGACACCGCCTGCCTCGCCCACGACCTGGGGCACCCGCCGTTCGGGCACAACGGGGAGACCGCGCTGAACCAGGTCGCCGCCGGTATCGGCGGGTTCGAGGGGAACGCCCAGACGCTGCGGCTGCTCACCCGGCTGGAGCCGAAGACGTTCACCCCCGAGGGGTTGGGTGTGGGGCTGAACCTGACCCGGGCCAGCCTGGATGCGGCCACCAAGTACCCGTGGTTCGTCGGTGAGGGGCCGGTGCGCCCGGACGGGACCACGACGCACAAGTTCGGGGTGTACGCCGACGACGCCCCGGTGTTCCGCTGGCTGCGGCAGGGTGCCCCGGAGCTGAAGCGGTGCATCGAGGCCCAGGTGATGGACCTGGCCGACGACATCTCCTACTCCGTGCACGACGTGGAGGACGCGGTGTTCTCCGGCCGGGTGGACCTGAGCACGATCACCGGTGAGGCCCAGCGGGACCGGGTGATCACCCTGGTGCGCGAGTGGTACGACCCGCCGGTCGCCGACGACCTCCTCGACGCGGCGATCACCGAGCTCACCGGGCTCGACTTCTGGGTGCACCGCTACGACGGCACCCGCCGCGGCCAGGCCCGGCTGAAGGACATGACCAGCCAGCTGATCGGCCGGTTCTGCGTGACCGCCGCCCGGGCCACCCGGGCGGCGTTCGGCGACGGCCCGCTGGTGCGCTACGACGCCGACGTGGTCATCCCCGAGGAGGTGCTCGCCGAGATCAGCGTGCTCAAGGGCATCGCCGCCACCTATGTGATGGCCCCGCGGGAGGACGAGCCGCTCTACCAGCGCCAGCGCCTGATCCTCACCGACCTGGTCGCCGTGCTCTACGACCGGGCCGAGATCGCGCTCGCGGAGATGTTCGCCGAGGACTTCGGCCAGGCCGGCGACGACGACATCCGGCTGCGGGTGGTGGTGGACCAGGTGGCCTCGCTGACCGACCTGTCCGCGCTGGAGTGGCACGCCCGGCTGTGCGGCCCGGACGTGGGCACCGCGCTGTGACCACAGGTCGGTGCACCCCGCACCCAGCTCGCGCGGCGACGACCTAGACTCGTCGCCATGGCCGGTCTCATTCGTCGCGAGGACATCACCGCGGTGCGGGAGCGGTCCAAGATCGACGAGATCGTCGGCCAGCACGTGACCCTGCGCAGTGCCGGGGTGGGCTCGATGAAGGGCCTGTGCCCGTTCCACGACGAGCGCAGCCCCTCCTTCCACGTGCGCCCGCACCTGGGCCTGTGGCACTGCTTCGGCTGCGGCGAGGGCGGCGACGTCATCTCCTTCGTGCAGA
>CAZMDO010000296.1:0-3501 GCA_964564445.1 uncultured Ruaniaceae bacterium
CCAGCTCGTCACCACCACCGGTGTGGTCACCGCGGTCTACCCGACCGGCGGCTTCAACGGCTACTACATCCAGACCCCGGGCACCGGCGGTGAGGAGACCTACACGGCCTCGCAGGCGCTGTTCGTGTTCTCCCCGGCCACTGTGGACAACGTGGCCATCGGCGACCTGGTCCAGGTCACCGGCAACGTGTCGGAGTACAACGGCCTCACCGAGATCAGCGTGGACGCCGACGGCCTGACCGTGCTGGACGACACGGTGCCGGCGGTCGTGCCCCTGGCCGACTTCACCCTGCCGGCCACCGATGCCGAGCGTGAGGTCTTCGAGGGCATGCTGGTCGCCCCCACCGGTGACTACGTGGTCTCCGACACCTACGCCCTCGGCGGCTGGGGCACCAACGCCTTCGGCTCGATCGGTCTGGGCCTGGACGGTCCGCTGGTCAGCCCGACCGACGTGGCCGCGCCCGGCACCGCAGAGTTCGACGTGGTGGTGGCCGACAACGCCGCCCGCGCCATCACCCTGGACGACGGGCAGTCCGCGCGCACGAGTCCCGACGCCCAGGTGCCCTACCTCACCGGTGCGCAGAACCTGCGCACCGGCGTGGGGGTGACGTTCCACCAGCCGGTGATCGTGGACTACCGGTACCAGTGGAACTTCCAGCCCACCGCCCCGGTGACCGGGAATGCCGACAACCTCGTGACCTTCGAGGGCGGCAACACCCGCGAGGCGAACGCTGCCCCGCAGGACGTCGGTGGTGACCTGGAGCTGGCCACCTTCAACGTGCTGAACTACTTCACCACCCTCGGTGAGGACCTGCCCGGCTGCACCGCCTACACCGACCGGGACGATAACCCGATCTCGGTCAGCGGCGGCTGCGACGTCCGTGGCGCCTGGGACGAGACCAACCTGCAGCGCCAGCAGGACAAGATCGTCGCGGCGATCAATGCGCTGGACGCGGACGTGGTCTCCCTGGAGGAGATCGAGAACTCGGCGAAGTTCGGCAAGGACCGGGACACCGCGCTGGCCACCCTGGTGGACGCGCTGAACGCGGACGCCGGCGCCGAGCGCTGGGCCTACGCCCCGACCCCGAGCGTGATGCCGGACCTGACCGAGCAGGACGTGATCCGGACCGCGTTCATCTACAACCCGGCCACGGTCTCGCTGGCCGGGGAGTCGACCGTGCTCACCGGATCAGCGCCATTCGACATCGCCCGCGAGCCGCTCGCCCAGGTGTTCACCGCCACGGGCAGCGACTACTCCTTCCTGGCGGTGGTGAACCACTTCAAGTCCAAGGGCGGCGAGTGCGGCGACCTGCCGCAGGGCTGCTTCGACGACGAGCGGGAGGCGCAGGCCGCGGCCCTGACCGGCTTCGCCCAGGATGTGGCTGACGCCGCCGGTGTGGAGGACGTGTTCCTCCTCGGTGACTTCAACGCCTACACCGAGGAGGACCCGGTGCACGTCATCACCTCCGCCGGGTATGCGAACCTCAGCGACGGGGAGACGACCTACGTCTATGACGGTGCGGTCGGGTCCCTGGACCACGTGTTCGCCAACGAGGCCGCCGCCGAGCGGGTCACCGGTGTGGACGTGTGGAACATCAACTCGGTCGAGTCGGTGCTGCACGAGTACTCCCGGTACAACTACTTCGCCTCGGACCTGTTCGCCCCGGGCACCGTGTACCGGGCCTCCGACCACGACCCGATCCTGGTCGGCATCGACGTGCCCGACTCGGTGCCCCCGACCGTGGACCTGGACATCCTGTCCATCAACGACTTCCACGGCCGGATCGAGGCCGGCGGTGAGTCGGCCGGTGGTGCGGTGCTCTCCTGCGCGGTGGACTCCTTCCGGCAGGCGAACCCGAACACCCTGTTCGTCTCCGCCGGGGACAACATCGGTGCCTCCACGTTCACCTCGTTCATCGCCGACGACCAGCCGACCCTCGATGTGCTGAACGAGATCGGTCTGGACGTGAGCGCGTTCGGCAACCACGAGTTCGACAAGGGCCAGGACGACGTGAACGACCGGGTGCTCGGCGCCTCGGAGTTCCCGTACGTGGCCGCGAACATCGTGGACTCCACCGGCGTGCCGGTGTACGACCCGTACACGGTGATCGAGACCGGTGGGGTGAGCGTCGGATTCATCGGCGCGATCACCGAGGAGATGACCTCGTTGGTCTCCCCGGCCGGGATCGAGGGACTGACCTTCACCGACATCGGCGAGGCGGTGAACGGCTACGCCGCCCAGCTCTCCGACGGCCAGCAGGCCAACGGTGAGGCGGACGTGATCGTGGTGCTGGTGCACGACGGTGCGCCCACCCCCGACCTGGCCAGCGCCGACGGCACCCCGTTCGGTGACCTGGTGGCCGGGGCGGACGAGAACATCGACGCGATCATCTCCGGGCACACCCACCAGGCCTATGTGCACGACGTGAACGGCCTGTGGGTGACCCAGACCGGCAAGTACGGCGAGAACCTGGGCCACCTTGCCCTGACCGTGGACACCGCCACCGGTGACGTGGTCAGTGCGACGGCGGAGAACGTGGACCTCGTGCCGGAACCGGGTGACGAGGACGACGGCATCCCGCGTCAGACCTACTGCGCCGGCGACCCCATGGTGCAGCAGATCGTCGACGAGGCGGTGGCCGTGGCCGATGAGCTCGGCTCGGTGCCGCTGGGGACCATCACCGCCGACTTCAACCGGGCCCGGCAGTCCGACGGCTCGGAGAACCGTGGCGGTGAGTCCACGCTCGGCAACTTCGTGGCCGATGTGCAGCTCTGGGCAGCACAGCGCACCAACCCGGACGCCCAGCTCGCGGTGATGAACCCGGGCGGGCTGCGCGCGGACATGACCTACGCCGACTCCGACGGTGAGGGCGACGGCGTGCTCACCTACAAGGAGGCGGCCGTGGTGCAACCGTTCGCCAACACCCTGGTGACCACGGTGCTCACCGGCGACCAGCTCGCCCAGGTGCTGGAGGAGCAGTGGCAGCCGGCCACCGCGTCCCGCCCGTTCCTGCGGCTCGGGGTCTCGGCGGGCTTCCACTACACCTATGACCCGGAGGCCCCGGCGGGTGAGCGGATCCTGCAGATGACGCTGAACGGCGAGCCGGTCACCGCCAACGGGCAGTACACCGTGGTGATGAACTCGTTCCTCGCCGCCGGTGGGGACAACTTCACCACCCTGGCCGAGGGCACGAGCACCACGGACACCGGGCAGAGCGACCTGACGGCGATGGTCGACTACATGGCCGAGTTCGGCACCGCCTCGCCGGACTACGCCCAGCGGGCGGTCGGCGTCACCTGGGTCTCCGACCCGGAGGCCGAGTACGCCCCCGGTGACGAGATCGCCATCGACCTGTCCTCGCTGGCGTTCTCCGCCGGTGAGCCGGTCCCGACCGAGGTGCAGCTCAGCCTCGCTGGGCAGGAGGTGGGTACCGCCACGGTGGATGCGACCATCGTGGACACCACCGACCTGGTCGGCCAGGCGCAGGTGCGCGTTCAGGT
>CAZMDO010000297.1:0-3496 GCA_964564445.1 uncultured Ruaniaceae bacterium
GCACCGCCGGAGTGCCGGTGGCCTGGCCCAGGCTGCCGGTACCGTCCCAGGTGCGGCCCACACCACCGGGGCTGGTGACGTTCCCGCCGCCACCGGTTGCGGCACTCTGGCCGAGCGAGCTCCGGGTGCCGCCGACGGGAGACGGGGTGGCTACCGACCCGCCGGCGCCGGTCGCGGTGGTCGGCATCGCGGAGCCGGTGATCGCGTACTCGGGTGCGGTGAGCAGGGGCGGGTTGGCCGAGGTGCTGGCCGGCATCTGCACGGGGGTGTAGGCACTGGCCGGCACCGAGATCTGCGGAGAGTCCTCGCTGACCGACTTCTGCAGTGCCGAGGCGGCCCGCAGGATGGTGGCGAAGCGCTCCAGCGCCTTGCCGGTGGTCTCCACCCAGGGGATGACCACGGTCTCCAGGTAGGCGGCGAAGGCGGCGGCGAACCCGGTCCAGCTCATCGCTTCGAGCGCCCGGACCAGGATCTTCAGCGCGGTCGCGACCGTGCGAGCCAGGTCGGCGCCTTCTTGAGCCTTGTTCGCCATGGCGTCGAGGCCGCTGACGTCTGCTCCTTGGAACATGTCTCCTCCTTTCTGTCACGCATTGTTGAAGGAATTCTTCAGCGTCTGCTGCGGGTTTTGGATCGCTGTCCTTTGCGACCGGTCCGGCAATTGTCCGCCGGTGGATCTGATGAATGTGACGGTAGGCAGAATGTGTCGGTGGGCGCCAGCGTCGATGGGGTGGAAACTTCCGCTGCCGGCTAGCTGGAGACCTCGTCCTGGAGGTCGGCGCGCCGGCGCAGCTCGGCGGCATTCTGCTGCAGGGTGTCCGTCGCGGACTCCAGCTCCGGGCGCAGTGAACCGTCCCAGTCCTGCTTGAACCGGTCCGCGGCAGGCCCGATCCACAGCACCGCGTCCACCATCGCGGACACGTTGTTGACCATGGCCTTGAGGTCGGCGGCGCCGGAGTCCATCCGGCGGGATTGTTCCCGCGAGTATTCGGTGTCTATCCCGTAGAACCGGGAGCGGTCATAAACCATGGGAGTTCCCCTCGTCGGCGGAATACTTGAACACCGATGACGCTAGAGAATGGTCGCGGAAGAATGCCAGCGGATGTGGGGTGGAAACTTCCGCTGTGCACACCGCAGCCACACCCGCTGTGCTCCGTTGTGGGCGCGCCAGCGCCGAGGTCACGGGGGCGAGGGCAGCGCCGAGGTCACGGGGGCGAGGGCAGCGCCGCGGTCAGCCGTCGGGGTTGAGCGCGGCCCCGCGGGCACGCGCCTCGAGCACCGCTTCCAGGTCGGCGGTGGTGACCAACCGGGTCTCTGCCGCTCGGCGGCCCACGGAGAAGCGCACGTTCTG
The DNA here is from genome assembly GCA_964564445.1 of uncultured Ruaniaceae bacterium. Classification (GTDB taxonomy): domain Bacteria; phylum Actinomycetota; class Actinomycetes; order Actinomycetales; family Beutenbergiaceae; genus Ruania. The sequence goes on from CAZMDO010000297.1 coordinate 1,349, forward strand.
CACCCGGCCGCCGGTGGTGGCGAACGGGTCGTCGGCCGGGCCGAAGGCCAGGCGGGCCACCGCCCGGATCGCATCGTCCACCCGCTGGGCGCGCTCGAGGTTCCAGGCGTGCCCGCGCCAGTAGAGGATCTTCTCGTAGATCTCCCGGTTGGACGGCGGCCGGGGGTAGTCGTCGGCGCCGCTGAGCCACGGTTCGGCGAGCGCGAGGGCCACGTACCACTCCCGGGACCAGCGCTCCAGGTGCGGTGCGTCAGCGGTGGCCGCGCCGTCCGGGTCGCTGTCCGGCACCCAGGCGGTGGTCGGTTCCGGGGCGCCCACCTCGGCCACGTCGAGCACCACCACGAGGTCGGTGAAGTCCTTGGGGCCGGTCTGCCGGCCGCGGAGGATGAGCAGATGGTTCTCGCCCTCGTCGAGCAGTGCGGCCATACCGTCGGACAGGCTCACCCGCCGCGCACCGCCTGGGGCGTCGAACAGGCTGGACAGCTGGGCGCTGGTGGCCCCGCGCCAGCGCAGCCGGACCACCTCTTCGCCCACCTGCACCTCACCGACCACACGGGAGACGTGCGGCGCGGCGCGCGGCAGGCTCAGGGCGGTCAGGTGCAGCTGGTCGTCGGCAGTGGCGGCGGGCAGCGCCGTGTCCGGCGCGCGGCCGACCAGCAGCGAGTCGCCGGTCCCGAGCACGACGGTGGGCACCCCCGCCCCGCGCAGCGTCACCCGTAGCATCCGAACCTCCCTCGCCTCCTGTGCAGGGTAGCGGTGCGGCGGGGGTCACCCACCGGAGGGGGCCGCGGGCGGCGGGTCCTCGGTGACGTACTCCCAGGCGGCGAAGCCGAGGATGCCGGGCACCTGCAGGATGCCCGCGGCGCCGTTCTCCTCGAACGCCCCCGCGGCCATCTCTTCCACGATGTCCCCGTACCGGGTGCCCTGCATGCCCTCGTAGGCGGCATCACCGATCACACTGCCCACCCCCCAGGAGACGCCCACGGCTGCGGCCGTACCGGCGCCGATCACGCCCAGACCCTCCAGCGCGGTGATGCCCAGGGAGGTGCCGCTCTGCACCCCGGTGGTCAGGTCGCCCTCCTCGACCGCGGTGACCAGGCTGTTGGCATCCAGCACGGTGCCGACCGTGCCCAGCGCCCGCAGCCCCCATCGTTCGAAGCCGCTGGCCTTGGCGAGGGTGGCGGCGTAGGCAGCGTCCACGGTGCGCAGGTCGTTGGCGGCGCTGGGCAGCAGGTCGGCCGGGAACTCCCGGGCCATCCGGGCGAGCATGCCGATCGTCGGCAGCTGCAGCAGCGCGTCCCGCACGGCCCGTACCCGGTCGGCCAGGTCGGCCCTGCCGGCACCGTTCGCGCCGGCCGGAGCACCCCCACCGGCAGGTGAGGTCGCCGAGCCGGGCGAGGCTCCGCCGTCGGTGCTGGCCGCCAGCTGCTCGGTGGCCTCCCGGGCGAGCTGCAGCCCGGCCTCGCGCAGCTGGGCGGCGACGGCGAGCATCCCGGTGCCGACCTCGTCCACCCACCGGGTGCGCATCTTCTCCGCGTCCGGCCCGAACCAGCCGAGGCGGGTGCACAGGCTGGTGGTGCTGCGCAGGTACAGGTCGATGATCTGCTGCGCGCCGGCGACGCAGCGGGACGCCATCGCCTGCAGGGCGTCGACGTCGGAGCCGGAGAAGGTGGTGGACATGGGGCCATGGTCCCCACGGCGGCCCCGGGTGGGAAGGCTGCGCGGGGCGGAAGGTTCCGCCGCGTCCCGGGCACACCTCCCCTAGGCTGGCACCATGCCCGTACCTGGTCCGGTCACCGGTCTGCGCCACCGGCTCATCCGCGCGCTGGGCGGGCAGGTGCCCACCGAGCGGGGCACCGGCGCCACCGCCCTGGTGATCTCCGGTGGCGGCGCCCGGTCCAGCTTCGAGCTGGGTGCGCTGCAGTACCTGTACGAGCGGGAGCGGATCGCCCCCACGATCATCACCGGCACCTCCGCCGGGTCGATCCTCGCCGCGGTGATCGCCCAGCACGCGGACCCGGCCGGTCAGCGCCAGGCGGTCGCCCAGCTGCGCCGGCTCTGGCTGGAGATGCGGGACTCCTCGGACATGTTCACCGAGCTGCCCTGGTTCACCAAGCTGAACGAGCACATGCCCACCTGGCGCAAGGT
>CAZMDO010000298.1:0-3492 GCA_964564445.1 uncultured Ruaniaceae bacterium
TGTTCGCCACCATCCTGGCGATGCCGATCTCGCTGTTCCCGCTGGTGAACGAGGCCCGGTTCGGCGGCTCGGCGAGCACGCTTGGCTTCTTCTTGTCCGCGGTGGCGGTCGGCGGGATCGCCGCCGGGCTGCTGTCCGGCACCGTCACCCGGGCGCGCCGGGCCGGGCTGGTGCAGCTGGCCGCGGCAGGCACCTGGGGCGTGGCGCTGGCCGCGTTCGGCGTGGCGCAGCCGTTGTGGCTGGCGCTCGGGCTGCTCGCGGTGGCCGGCGGGGCGGACACCGTCTCGGTGGTGACCCGCGCGGCGATGGTGCAGCTGGACACCCCGGACTCGCACCGGGGGCGGGTCTCGGCGGTGGAGTCGGTGATCGGCCAGGCCGGCCCGGACGTGGGCAACTTCCGGGGTGGAGTGGTGGCTGGCCTCACCTCGGCACCCTTCGCCCTGGTGACCGGTGGGCTGGCCTGTGTGCTGGGCGTGGCCTTCGTCGGCTGGCGCAACCGCGCGCTGCGCGAGTACCGGCCGCCGACGGCTCAGATCCCTGCGGCGCCCTGACCTGGTCCGTCGCTGCGGTTGCCCCGACCTGCCGGTACGGCCAGGCTGGGTGATGGCCAAGTGACGAAACCATGGAGGACATGTGAGTACCGACGGTCACGGGACGTCGGAGCAGGGGGCCCAGACCACACCTGGCAACGAGGAGCCGGCAGCAGCCGCGCAGACCGCATCCAGCCAGAGCGGCAACGGTCGGGCGGTCGCGCTGGGTACCGGCCTACCGGACGACCTGCCGGACACGGTGCACCTGCCCCACGGGATGCGCATCGAGGACGAGGACAGCGACGAGGAGATCGCCGCCAAGCTGCGCCGGCACGGCGTCCGACTGGGTAAGGGGATGGTGGCCCCGAGGGTGTTCTGGCCGGCATTGGTGGCCATCCTCGCGGTGGTGGTGTTCGCGATCGCCGCCCCGGAGGCCACCGACACGGTGTTCAAGGGCGTCAACACCTGGATCGTGGTCAACCTCGGCTGGTACTACATGCTCGTGGTCGCCATCTTCGTGGCGGTCACGATCGGCGTCGGCGTCTCCAAGTTCGGCCGCATCCGGCTCGGCCGGGACGACGAGAAGCCCGAGTTCGGGCTGATGTCCTGGTTCGCGATGCTGTTCGCGGCCGGGATGGGCATCGGCCTGGTGTTCTACTCCGTGGGTGAGCCGCTCACCTACGCCACCACCGACCCGAAGCCCGGCTGGGACGGCACCGGCAGCGACCTGATCGGCCCAGCGATGGCGCAGACGTTCCTGCACTGGGGTCTGCACCCGTGGGCGATCTACGCCGTGGTGGGCCTGGCCCTGGGCTACGCGATCCACCGCCGCGGCCGGCCGGTCTCCATCCGGTGGGCGCTGGAGCCGCTGCTGGGCGAGCGGGTGAAGGGCTGGGCCGGTGACCTGATCGACGTGCTGGCCATCTTCGGCACCCTGTTCGGCATCGCCACCTCCCTGGGGCTGGGTGTGCAGCAGATCTCCACCGGGCTGGCCTCGATGGGTCTGGTGGACGAGGCGGACAACGCGCTGCTGATCATCCTGATCGTGGTGATCACGTTCCTGGCGACGCTGTCGGTGGTCAGCGGGGTGGGCGCCGGCATCAAGTGGTTGTCGAACATCAACCTCTCGCTGGCTGGCCTGCTGCTGATCAGCGTGCTGCTGCTGGGCCCCACGGTGTTCCTGTTCCAGAACCTGGTGGAGGCGCTCGGTCTCTATCTCGGCGACCTGTTCCAGATGACCTTCGACGTGGGTGCCTACCAGCGCGGTGAGGGCGCCGCCGACTGGTTCTCCTCCTGGACGATCTTCTACTGGGGCTGGTGGATCTCCTGGTCCCCGTTCGTGGGCGTGTTCATCGCACGCATCTCCCGCGGGCGCACCATCCGCCAGTTCGTCACCGGTGTGCTGCTGGTGCCCACGGTCGTCGGGTTCCTGTGGTTCTCCGTGCTCGGCGGTGCCGGCCTGTACGAGCAGTTCTTCGGCGGGGTGGACATCGTCTCCCAGAACCTGGATGCCGAGGGCAACCTGGTGGTGGAGAGCGCCATCTTCGACGCGCTCGGCAGCCTGCCCGCGGGCAGCGTCTTCTCCGTGCTCGCGATCTGCCTGGTGGCGATCTTCTTCATCACCTCCTCCGACTCCGGGTCCCTCGTGGTGGACATGCTCGCCTCCGGCGGGCACCCCAACCCACCGATCTGGTCCCGGGTGATCTGGGCGGTGCTGGAGGGTCTGGTGGCGGCCGCGCTGCTGGTCGCCGGTGGGCTGCAGGCGCTGCAGGCGGCGGCGCTGGCGACCGCGCTGCCGTTCAGCGTGGTGCTGCTGCTGATGGCGGTGGCGAACATCCGGGCGCTGCGGGTGGACCACCTGGTGCTGGAGCGGGAGGCGATGATGGCCCGGCTGGACCGGGTGACCAGCCACGTCACCGACGAGGTCACCGCCGACTTCTCCCGGTACCCGGAGCTGGCCTCCTACGTGGACGACCGGATCGACTACCGGATCTCGCGCACCCGTGCCATCTTCAACCTCCGCCGACCGACCCCGAAGGAGAAGAACCCGGGCTGAGCACCTTCCGCCCCGGTGGGCGGGCCGTTATCGTGGTTGCCATGGTCGTCTGGCGGAAGCAGCTAACCGGGTCGCGCTGAGCACGCACCCGGAGCACACCTCAGCGCGGCGCACAGCCCCTTCCGCGAGGGCGGGACCGTGCTCTCCCCGACCACCGCTAGGACCTGCGATGACGACCGTCCACCCACCGATCTCCCGCGAGCGCGAAGAGCACTGGCAGCGCGTCTGGGACGCGCTCGACCCCTGGACCGTGCCGCCCGGCCCGCCTGCGCCCGGCAGCGGCGCGCGCTACCTGCTCACCATGTTCCCGTACCCGAGCGGCGACCTGCACATGGGTCACGCCGAGGTGTTCGCCATCGAGGACGCGATCGCCCGGTACTGGCGGCTGCGCGGCCACCAGGTGCTGAACCCGGTCGGCTGGGACTCCTTCGGCCTGCCCGCGGAGAACGCCGCCATCCGCCGCGGGGAGCACCCGGCCACCTACACCGAGGCGAACATCGCCACCCAGGCCGCCTCGATCCGCCGGTACGCGGTGAGCTTCGACCTCTCCCGCCGGCTGCACACCCACCACGCCGAGTACTACCGGTGGACGCAGTGGCTGTTCCTGCAGCTGTACCACCGGGGTCTGGCCTACCGGGGCGAGGGCTGGGTGAACTGGTGCCCGCAGGACGCCACGGTGCTCGCCAACGAGCAGGTCACCGGCGGGGCGTGCGAGCGCTGCGGCACCGCGGTGGTGCGCCGGGAGCTGACCCAGTGGTTCGTCCGGATCACGGACTACGCAGACCGGCTGCTGGACGACATGGACCAGCTCGAAGGCCGGTGGCCGGACCGCATCCTGGCGATGCAGCGGAACTGGATCGGTCGCAGCGAGGGGGTGCGGGTGCGGTTCACCGGCGACGGCGGAGC
>CAZMDO010000299.1:0-3486 GCA_964564445.1 uncultured Ruaniaceae bacterium
CTCGTGGCCGGCCGGGCCGGGCAGGTGCTCGCCATCACCGTCGTGGTCGTCTCCCTCGGCTGGCCGCTGCTGCAGGGCCAGCGGCCGTCGGTGAGCACCGCCGTCTGGGCGGTGGTGGTCGGTGCGGTGCTGTGGAGCGGCGCCCAGGCCTCGGTGCGGCACGCCAAGGCACAGCTGGGTGCCCGCGGGCTGGACCTGGTCGCGCTCGCCGGCCCGGCCGTGGCCGTGGACGCCGGGGCCACCGTGGCCCAGCTGGACGCCGTGGCGACCCGGGCGACCACGCCGGCCGGCCCGCCGGCCGTGGTGCTGCTCGACCAGGGCCGGCCGGTGGCGCTGGTGGCCGCCCAGGCCTGGCAGGCGGTGCCACCCCAGGCGCGCCCGAGCACCCCGGTGACCGCCGTGGCCACGCCGCTGACCGCCGTCTCGGTGCTGACCGTGCTGCACGGACCGGCCGCAGCCGCCGGGGTGGCCCGTGCCGCACAGGCGGGCGCGCGCCAGCTGGTGCTGGTGGACCCGGTGCGCGGTCTGCTCGGCGTGGTCGCCGTGGCCGACGTGGTGCGCCGGCTCGGCGGACCCGGGAGCAGGTGAGAGCCTGGGCACGTACACTGCCCCGACGTGACCTCTGCGCAGAACGACCGACCCACAGTCCCGACCGGGGCCGCCATCCGCCGCGGGCCGCTGCGCGCCGGCGACAAGGTACAGCTCACCGACCCGAAGGGCCGGCTGACCACCATCACGCTGCGCCCCGGGCAGGTGTTCCACACCCATCGCGGCTCGTTCGACCACGACGAGCTGATCGGCGGCCCGGAGGGCACCGTGGTCACCACCACCGCCGGGATCGAGTACCTGGTGCTGCGGCCGCTGCTGGCCGACTACGTGCTCTCCATGCCCCGCGGCGCCGCCGTGGTCTACCCCAAGGACGCCGCACAGATCGTCACCATGGGCGACGTCTACCCCGGCGCGCGGGTGGTGGAGGCCGGTGTCGGCTCCGGGGCGCTCACCCTCTCCCTGCTGCGTGCGGTGGGGGAGGCCGGCTCGGTGCTGTCCATCGAGCGGCGGGAGGACTTCGCCGAGATCGCCCGCGGCAACGTCACCGACTTCTTCGGCGGGGACCACCCGGCCTGGGAGCTGCAGGTCGGGGACTTCGCCGACGTGATCACCGCCGAGCGGGAGGTGGGCAGCGTGGACCGGATCGTGCTGGACATGCTCGCACCCTGGGAGAACCTGGACGCCGCCGCCCGGGCGCTGACCCCCGGCGGGGTGCTGGTCGCCTACGTGGCCACCGCCACCCAGCTGTCCCGCTTCACCGAGGATGCCAAGGCCGACGGCCGGTTCACCGAGCCGCAGGCCTGGGAGTCGATGGTCCGCGGCTGGCACCTGGAAGGCCTGGCGGTGCGGCCGGAGCACCGGATGATCGCGCACACCGGCTTCCTGGTGACCACACGCCGGCTCGCCCCGGGAGTCCAATCCCCGCTCCGCCGTCGACGGCCTGCCCCCGGCGCCTACGCGGAGGAGGCGCCCCGGTTCGACGAGGCGGACCTGGCGGCCGACCTGGCCGAGCGCACCGTGTCGGCGAAGAAGCTGCGCAAGCTGCGCCGGTCCTTCGAGGCCACCCGGGCGCTGCGTGAGGGTTCGCACAGTGGACCGGACGGCGCCGACGACCAGGGCTGACCTACAGTAGAAGAGGTCGTGCCCGGAGGGAGTGATGATGGTCGAGGAGCACCGGTCCGTGCGCGAGCGTGAGCTGCAGGACAAGGCGATCGAGCTGGCCGCGAAGAACGAACGCCTGGTCACCGCGCTGACCACCGCACGTTCGCAGCTGGTGGAGATGCGCACCCAGCTGGAGGAGATGAGCAAGCCCCCGGCCAGCTACGCACTGTTCCTCACCGACCGCGGCGACCGCACCATCGACGTGCTCTCCGCCGGGCGGAAGATGCGCGTGGGCGTGGCGCACAGCGTGCCCATCGAGGCGCTGCGCCCCGGCCAGGAGGTGCAGCTGAACGAGGCGATGACCGTGGTGGCCGCCGGCGGGTACGAGCCGGTCGGCGAGCTGGTCACCGTCAAGGAGGTGCTGGACGCCGAGCGGGTGCTGGTGATCGGCCGGGGCGAGGACGAACGGGTGGTCCGCCTGGCCGGCCCACTGCTGGAGCGCACCGTACGGGTCGGCGACGCGCTCACCGTGGATCCGCGCACCGCGTTCGCCTTCGAGCACATCCCGCGGGCCGAGGTCGAGGACCTCATGCTCGAGGAGGTGCCGGACGTCGACTACGGCGACATCGGCGGCCTGTCCGCCCAGATCGAGCAGATCCGGGACGCCGTGGAGCTGCCGTTCCTGCACCCGGACCTGTTCCGCGAGCACGGCCTGAAGCCGCCGAAGGGGCTGCTGCTGTACGGCCCGCCCGGCTGCGGGAAGACCCTGATCGCCAAGGCGGTGGCCACCTCCCTGGCCAACACCGCCGCCCGCTCCACCGGTGAGCAGACCCCGGTGCGCAGCTACTTCCTGAACGTCAAGGGCCCCGAGCTGCTGAACAAGTACGTGGGCGAGACCGAGCGGCACATCCGGCTGATCTTCTCCCGCGCCCGGGAGAAGGCCTCCCAGGGCATCCCGGTGGTGGTGTTCTTCGACGAGATGGAGTCGCTGTTCCGCACCCGTGGCACCGGGGTGTCCTCGGACGTGGAGACCACCATCGTGCCGCAGCTGCTCGCCGAGATCGACGGCGTGGAGCGGCTGGAGAACGTGATCGTGATCGGCGCCTCCAACCGGGAGGACATGATCGACCCGGCGATCCTGCGCCCCGGCCGCCTGGACGTGAAGATCAAGATCGAGCGCCCGGACGCGGAGGCCGCCCGGGACATCTTCACCAAGTACCTCACCCCCGAGCTGCCGATCCACCCCGACGACCTGGCCGAGCACCACGACGACCCGCAGACCGCCGTGGACGCGATGATCGAGCGCACCGTGGGCCGGATGTACGCCGAGGACGAGGAGAACCAGTTCCTCGAGGTCACCTACGCCAGCGGCGACAAGGAGATCCTCTACTTCAAGGACTTCAACTCCGGCGCCATGGTGCAGAACATCGTGGACCGGGCGAAGAAGCAGGCGATCAAGGACCTGCTCGCCACCGGGGTGCGGGGCATCCGGGTGGAGCACCTGCTGGACGCCTGCGTGGCCGAGTTCAAGGAGAACGAGGACCTGCCGAACACCACCAACCCCGACGACTGGGCCCGCGTGTCCGGGAAGAAGGGGGAGCGGATCGTGTTCATCCGCACCATCGTGCAGGACAAGGGCTCCGCCCAGCCGGGCCGCACCATCGAGAACATCAGCCCGACCGGCCAGTACCTCTGACGCCCCGGCCGCCCGGCCGCCGCGCGCCCGGCCCCCGGGCCGGTTGAATCGATGCACTCGTGACCTGGAACGATGGGTCGTGCTCCGGGGGCACGAGTCCACGGTCCAGGTGCCGAACGGGCTGGTGCGGCGGGGCGGGC
>CAZMDO010000300.1:0-3481 GCA_964564445.1 uncultured Ruaniaceae bacterium
CGAACCCGATGCCCGGCTGTCTGGGTGTGGGCCGCGGCTCGACCCGGCCGTGCGGTCTGTGGGCGCGCCGACGGCGGGGTGGCTACCCCGGGTAGTTGCAGCAGCCGGAGCGGCGTTGGTCAGACCGAGGGACTCCACAGCGCCATCGCCGGCATCGCGCCGCGCAGGCGGTCGCACTCGGTCTGCAGCCGTCGTCGGTACGTGACCTGGTCCTCCGTGGTTCCCAGCTGCGCCAGGAGCGCGGTCCGGGTGTCGACGGCGGTGCTCGCCATGCCTAGCTCGTCGGCCTGGTCGGCGACCACCTCGAGCGCACCGGCATCACCAGCCAGGGTCGCCGCACCGTGACGGGTGAACAGCTCCAGCAGTCCGCCGCCCGCGATCAGCTCGGCCCGGGTCAGCACGCACACTGCGTCTGCCACCCGGTGCCCGGTCCGGACCGCGCAGTGCGCCAGCATGCCGGCGAAGTACGTGTGCTGCGCATCGAGCATCCAGCGAGCCGCCTCGACCAGCCGCACGGCGGCAGCCTGGTCCCGGCCGTCTGATCGTGAGCTGCGCGCATCGGACCAGGCCCGCAGCATCACCACCTTGGGGTCGTTGACCGCCGCCTGCGGCACGGTCGCGAACAGCGCCTGAGCCTCGGCGGCGTCACCGGTCGCCTGCGCAGCGGCTGCGGCGAGCGCCCGTGCCGCGGGGAGCAGCCCGGTCGTGTCGCGCCAGGCCAAGTTCTTCGCCGCGGACCGGCCCAACGCGTAGGCGCGCGCGGCGTCGCCGGAGAGCAGGTCGCTGAACCCGAGTGCGTACTCCCACATGCCGAGCGTCTCGGGGGCGTGGGACTTCGCGGCCGAGATCGCTCGTTCCAGCCGCCGCCGTGCTGCCGTCACGTCTCCGGTGTTGGAGAGCGCCATGATCGCGGTGAGCTCGATCAGCGCGGCGCCGCCCGGCACGCTCTGCACCAGCTCCGTCGAGGCGTTCCGCAGTCGGAAGAGCATCTCTTGCGCCTCGCCGAGCGGGCCGGTGATCACTCCGGCGACGGCCGCGGTGAGCATGCTCTGCATGTCGGCGGCATCGGAGATCTCGGACGGAGCACTTGCCGGCTGCCCGCCCTGCCCAGCCACGGCGGCCCACCTGGTGCGCGCGCGCCTCAGGTGCTCGGCCGAGCCGGGGTCGGAGTCTGCCCGCAGCGTCGCATCCACGAGCTCCAGCGCGGCCGCTGCCTGATGGCGACGCACGCCGAGGTGCGTGCTGTGGGCAAGCGCGACCGAGGCCCGCTCCCTCGAGGACTCGGCGAGCCGGTGCGCAGCGGCGAAGTGCTCGTCGGCCAGGTCGGTCAGGCGCAGCGCCGAGGCCGCCTCGGCGGCGATGCGGTGCGCGGACACTGTGCGCGTGCCGACGGCCAGGACCGCCTCGGCGGCACGGAGGGCGAGGCGCTCGTCGTACCCGCGTAGCGCCTGCTCGGCCACGGCGAGGGTGGCATCGGCGTCGAGCATCTCATCGAGGTCGAGCGCGAGCAGGCACGCCTGGTGGCGGGCTCGCAGATCACCTGCTTCGCCCACCCTGTGCAGGATTGCCATCGTCTCGCGGGTCAGGTCGTGCCAGAGGGCCTCCGAGCACCGCATCCGCAGCACCTCAGCGTCGAGCGGGTTGCTCAGCCTCAGCCAGCCGGTGCGGGCCGGCTCGATGACACCGGCTCGCATCAGCGCGCGCCGTTCGGTGGCGTCGAGCGACGGCACCGGAAGCTCGCCCGCGATCGCGACGCGGGCAGCGGTCTCACGCACGGAGTCCTCAAGGGCGTCGATGCGGCGACCGGCCAACCGCGCGAACCTCGCCGTCAGTACCGGTGGCCCGTGCAGCTCCCACCCGTGCGAGGTCCGCGCCAACCTGCCGGCACGGCACGAGGCGGTGATGACCTCGCGCAGGTGCAGCGGGTTGCCCTTGGCCACCTGGTGCAGACGCTGCAGCGCCCCGGGCGTCAGGTCACCGCCGACGAGCCGGTGGGCGAGCCCGGCGGCTGCTGCCGCACCCAGCGGCTGGACCGGCAGCTCGGCGAGGTCTCCGCCGTCATACAACGCTTCGACCTCTGCCGGGAGGCTCTCCAGGGTGCGTGCCGAGAGCACCGCCGGCACCCGCCTGGTGCGGATGAGGTGGATGGCGACGAACAGCGAGGCGTCGTCCAGGTGGTCGACATCGTCGATCAGCAGCACTGCCCGGGACCTGTGGCGGGTGTAGTGCGCGATGAGTGCTGCCGGTGACGGCTGGTCCTCAGCGGGGACCGCGCCCGTGAAGGCGCCGAGCGGCATGGTCGCGCTCAGCGGACCGGCCGACAGCAGCGGCGCCAGGAGATGCTCCTTCTCGAACTGTGCGGCCAGCGTGCGGAGCAGATGGGTCTTGCCGATGCCGGCGGGGCCGGTCAGCACGACGGAACCTCGGTTGCGCAGCACCATGGTCACCGCGTCGGGATGGTTGGAGGTGACGGACTCGCCGGGGCCGTCGTCCTCGGCCACCTCCCGCCAGTGTGCTGGCGCCGGGGAACGGACTGAGGCCGCGAGCCCCGGTATCCGGAGCAGGGTGCGGGGGTCCTGCTCACGCAGGATCTGCGTGTGCAGCCGGGACAGCTCACCGCTGGGCTCCACGCCGAGCTCCTCGGTGAAGGTCTCCCGAGCTCGTGCGAACGTGTCCAGCGCCTCGAGGGTGCGTCCGCTGCTGTACAGCGCGACGATCAGCTGTCCCCATCGGCGTTCCTGCAGCGGGTTGCCGTTCAGCAGGGCGTACAGCTCCGGCACCAGGGTGTCGTGCCGTCCGACCGCGAGGTCAAGGTCGATGCGGTCGGTCAGGGCGGAGTCCCACAGCTGGTCCAGCCGCACCGCCTCGGCCTTGAGGGTCGGGACGTCGTGCAGGCCGGCGAAGGCCTCGCCACGCCAGAGGTCGAGCGCCTCGTGCAGGGTCGATGCTGCCTGGACCAGCCCGCCGTCGGTGAGCAGTGCCCGGCTACGCCGGTACAGCTGCTCGAACTGCGAGGCATCGGTGCGATAGGAGTCGACATCGAGCCGGTAGCCCTCCCCGACGAACTCGATCTCGAGCGGTAGCGTCGCCCGCAGGCGCGAGACGTGCGCCTGCAGGGCATGTGCGGGATCACGCGGAGAGCGCTCGGCCCACAGCTCGTCGACGAGGAGGCCGGTGTTGAGCACCCGACCCCGGGCGATGGCCAGGCGGGCCAGCAGGGCCCGTTGCTTGTTCCCCGGCACCGGGAGATCCACTCCGTCCCGGACAGCGCCGACGGGTCCGAGCACGCGTACGTCCAACAAGTCCAGCCCTTTGCATCATTGCGGTTGAACGCCCATATTAGCCGCACGCTCGTGGTGTCGTGCCCGGGACGGCCGTCGCTGCGCTCCTCCTCGTCCGCCGCGGCGCCTCGGCTGGCGCCTCGGTGCCCCCGGCAGGACTCGAACCTGCAACCGACGGCTTAGAAGGCCGTTGCTCTATC
>CAZMDO010000301.1:0-3470 GCA_964564445.1 uncultured Ruaniaceae bacterium
CGTGCACTTCGTGATCATGGGCGCCGGACGTGTGGGCACCACCCTGGCGGTGACGCTGACCGCCCGGGGCCACTCGGTGGCGATCATCGACCAGAACCCGGACTCCTTCCGCCGGCTCCCGGAGGAGTTCGAGGGGCGCCGGGTCACCGGGATGGGCTTCGACCGCGACGCCCTCACCCAGGCCGGCATCGAGGAGGCGTACGCCTTCGCTGCCGTCTCCAGCGGCGACAACTCCAACATCATCGCCGCCCGGGTGGTGCGGGAGACGTTCGGGGTGCAGAACGTGGTCGCACGCATCTACGACCCGGGCCGGGCGGAGATCTACCAGCGGCTGGGCATCACCACCGTCGCCACCGTGCGCTGGACCGCCGACCAGGTGCTGCGCCGGCTGATGCCCACCGGCGCGGCCAGCGAGTACCGCGACTCCTCCGGGCGGGTGAGCCTGTGCGAGCTGGACACCCACCCGGACTGGATCGGGCGCACCGTGGCCGAGGTGGAGGCCGCCACCGGCGCCCGGGTGGCGTTCCTCTCCCGGTTCGGCGACGGTCTCATCCCCTCCGCCGAGGACGTGCTGCAGGACCAGGACGTGCTGCACGCGCTGGTCTACAGCGAGGAGATCGAGGCCACCCAGCGCACCCTGAACCGGCCACCGCAGACCGAGGAGGCCTGAGCATGCGAGTGATCATCGCCGGCGCCGGCAGCGTGGGCCGCTCGATCGCACGGGAGCTGATCGGCCACGGGCACGACGTGACGCTGATCGACAAGGAGCCCGCCGCGATGAAGGTGTCCTCGGTGAGCGAGGCGGACTGGCTGCTGGCCGACGCGTGCGAGATCTCCTCGCTCGCCGGTGCGCGGCTGGAGACCTGCGACGTGGTGGTCGCCGCCACCGGTGACGACAAGGTGAACCTGGTGGTCTCGCTGCTGGCGAAGACCGAGTTCGGGGTGCCGCGCGTGGTGGCCCGGGTGAACAACCCGAAGAACGAGTGGATGTTCGACGAGGCCTGGGGGGTGGACGTGCTCGTCTCCACCCCGCGGATCATGACCGCCATGGTGGAGGAGGCGGTCGCGGTCGGTGACCTGGTGCGGATCTTCACCTTCCACGCCTCCGGTGCCGGGATGTACGAGATCACCCTCGCCCACGGCGCCGAGGTGGTCGGTCAGCGGGTCTCCGAGGTGCCCTGGCCCACCGATGTGGCCCTGGCAGCGATCATCCGCGGCGAACGGCCGATCGCACCCAGCCCGGACGACACCCTGGAGGCCGGGGACGAGCTGCTGCTGCTGGTCACCTCTGCTCAGCCGGAGACGCTGACCGGTCTGCAGGATCTTCTCGGCGCCGCACCAGCAACCACGTGATCCACAGCACCAGCGCCCACATCGGCAGCCCCATCACCAGGCGGGCCGTGCCCAGCCAGCCCACCTCGGACTCCAGGTAGAGCGGCACCTGCACCACCAGGCGGAGCGTGAACGCCGCCACCCACAGCCAGGAGGCGAGCACGTAGCGGCGGCGCAGGTCGCGGTCCTCCCGCCAGGCGAAGCCCCGGCCGAACAGCAGCGACACCACCACGCCGACCACCGGCCAGCGCACCAGGATGGAGACCGCCACGCCCACGGCCCAGGCGAGGTTCACGTACAGGCCCCAGCGGTAGTAGTCGGCGGCCTCCCCGGTGCGCCAGGCCCAGACGGCACCGATGGCCACCCCGAGCAGCCCGGAGACCGCCTGGGTGAGCGGGGTACGTCCGACCAGCCGGGCCGCCGCAGCGACCACGGCCACCCCGACCGAGGCGATCAGCGGCGGCACCAGCTCCCTGGTGATGACGAACAGCACCACGAACACCACACCGGGCAGCACCGTCTCGATCATGCCGCGCACGCCCCCCACCGAGGCGAGCACGTCGAACTCCTCGGCGTCCAGCTGGCGCAGACCGCGGCCGGTGCCAGCCTCCTCGGTGCCAGCCCCCTCGCCGGCCTGCTCCGCGTCGACCGGCTCCGCGCCGGGCTGCTCCGCGTCGGGCTGCTCCGCGTCGGTCACCGGGGCAGCCTCCTCGGTGCCGGCGCCCTCGTCGACCGGCTCCGCGCCGGTCACCGCGCCACGGTCCTCGGCGCCGGTCACTGCGGTGCCCTGGGGCTGGTGAGCAGGCGGTAGGCGGGGTTGTACAGCACCGGGCGCTCCCGGCCCGGTTCGGGCCGGCAGGGCGTGCCGGTCACGGTGAGCCGGCGTCCGGGCTCGATCCCGGGGATCTCCCGGCGTCCCAGCCAGACCAGGTCCACGCTGCCGGACCCGTCGTAGAGCTCGGCGGTCAGCTCCGGTGCGGACCCACCGGGCGGGAACGTCACCGACCGGATCACCCCGGAGAGCTGTACCCGCTGCCGCAGACCGCAGCCGGCCACCGGCTGGGCGCCCTGCTTGAGCGCCTCCACCTGCTCGGCACCGGCGTCCAGCTCGGTGCGGGAGGCCAGCAGCGAACGCAGCGCCTGGCGGATGGTCATCGGGTCTCGGTGATCTCGGGGCCACGGCGCGGCAGCTCCAGGCCCGGCCGGCCCTCGGCCGTGGGAGCCTGCCGCTGACCGGGCAGGTGCAGCGGCAGCAGGTCTCGCGGCGGGCGCGCCTGCGTGCCGCGCACCACCACCACGTCACCGAAGATCGCCTCCATGTCCGCGGCGGCCTGCTCGTTGGTCAGCGCGCTGCCGGTGAGCACGCCCCGCAGGAACCACCGGGGACCGTCCACGCCGAGGAACCGGGCCGGCCGGTGCCCCGTGCGCCCGTCCGGCATCCGCACCGGCAGGCGGGCGAGCAGCTCCTCGCCGAAGGGTCCGGTGCGTTCCTGGGTGGAGCCGCCCTGCTTGCCCACCTGGGCGGCGAGCTCACCGCGCAGGTCGTCCCACAGGCCCGCGCTGCGCGGTGCGGCGAACGCCTGCAGCTGCAGGGCCGACCGGTCCAGGCCCACGTTCACCGCCACCACCCGGCGGGTCTTCTTGTCCACCTCCATGCGCACCTGGAGGCCGGGCCGCTTCGGCACCCGCAGCGCACCGAGGTCCACCCGGGAGCCGAGCTCCGGCTCCTCCTCAACGTCCCACGGTCCGATCAGGTCGCCGACGGCGTCACTCGCCTCGTCCGGGACAGGCTCGTCCTGCGTAGCCGGGTCCGCATCCGGGCCGCTCTGGGCCGAGGCGGCATCGGTGGCCGCCGTGGACTCAGCGACCTGGTCCTCGTCGTCCTCCGACCGAGACCGCTTGCGCCGGAACAGCGCCATCATCCACGTCCTTCCATCGCTGTGCGCCCGGTGGACCCGAAGCCCCCCTCGCCGCGTGCGCTGCCCGGCAGGTGCTCCACCTCGACCAGGCGGGCCACCTCCACGCGCTGGATGACCAGCTGAGCGATCCGCTCGCCGCGTGTGAGCGTCGCGGTCTGGCTGGTGTCGGTGTTCACCAGGATCACCTTGATCTCTCCACGGTACCCCGCATCCACGGTG
>CAZMDO010000302.1:0-3469 GCA_964564445.1 uncultured Ruaniaceae bacterium
TCGGCTGGGCGATCACCCGGTTCAACCGCAAGCTGGACAACGTGTGCGACAAGCTGTCCCGGTTCGGCGTGCGCGGGCTGCGCGGCGGTCCGCGCCAGCTCGCGGTGAACCGCCGCGCCCGGCTGGTCGAGCACGCGGTCGCCTCCCGGCTGGTGGTCCCGGCAGACCTGGAGCTGCTGGAGGAGAACGCACGGGCTGCGGCCGAAGCGGCCGCAGACGCCTGACCGCGCCCTCGGCGACCAGCGCTGCTCGGCCGACGTGCCCGCGCCGCCGACCGTGCACAGGCGACCAGTCATGCCCGCGTGGGGCCGCGGGAGCGGTCCTCGCCCCTGCCCGCCTGTGATGGGGACCTCACCCCGTTGGTTTCCACAGGAGCGCACCGTAGAATGCCCCCCGGACCGCAGGTCGACCACGACAGGGGCATGGTGAGGATAGGAACGCGGCTGCGTGAGCACAAGCGTGGTGTCGCCAGCGCGACCGTGATGTCCTTGGTGCTCGGGACCGTCGTGGCCCTCAGCCTCAATTACGAAGGGGTGGCCACCGCCGACGTCGACCTCAACGACGGTGGCGTGTGGGTCTCGAACAACTCCTCGATCATGGTCGGCCGGCTGAACTACCCGATCGGTGAGATCGACGCGACCCTGGCTGCGCAGAGCCAGGACGTGGACCTGCTGCAGCGCGAGGACGTCGTCTTCGTCCGGGACCGGGCCGCGAACGGCATCCAACGCATCGACCCGGCCTCGGTCACCGTGCAGGGCATGATCCCGCTGCCGCCGGACTCGGACGTGCAGCTCGGCCGGGACACCCTCGGGGTGCTGGTCGGCAAGACCGGTGAGTGGCGGGTGCTCGGGCTGAACCAGCTGGACGTGCTCAAGGAGTCCAGCGAGGACCCGCAGGCGGTGCTCGGCGAGGACGCCGCCCAGGCGATCGCCGACGACGGCACCGCCTACGGGGTGAGCACCGAGGACGGGCAGCTGCTCACCTTCCCCCCGGGGCAGCGCACCGAGCCTGAGGTGACCCCGATGGACGCCGCGGCGCTCACCGACGACACGCAGCTGACCGTCGTCGGGGACGAGGTGGTGGCGCTCAGCTACGACGAGGAGGCCGACACCCTCACCCTGCTGCGGCCGGAGGAGGACCCCCTCTCCCTGGACGGTCTGGACATCGACGGGTCCAGCGCCCGGCTGCAGGCACCCTCCTCGGGCGGTGACGTGGTCGCGCTGGCGACCTCAGACGCCGTCGTGCTCGTGCCGCTGGACGGTGGCGAGCCGCGGGTGGAGAAGCCGGGCACCCCGGGCACGCCCGCCCAGCCGGTGCAGGTCGCCGGCTGCGTGCACAGCGCCTGGGCGTCCGCGGCCTCGGAGTACCTGCGTGTCTGCGGCGAGGACGCGGCTGTGCCGCTGCCGGTGCCCGAGGGCACCGGCGGAGAGCTGAAGTTCCGCACGAACCGCAGCTATGTGGTGCTGAACGAGATGAGCACCGGCAACGCCTGGATGATCGAGGACGCCCTCATCCTGGTGGACAACTGGGATGAGCTGACCCCGCCCACCGAGCAGGAGGACGAGGAGGAAGAGGACTCCGAGGACCTCGAGCAGCGCGAGCTGGAGCTGGACCGGGAGGCGGAGAACCGCGACCCGGTGGCCCAGCCGGACTCCTTCGGCGTGCGCCCGGGCCGGACCGTGCTGCTGCCGGTGCTGGACAACGACTCCGACGCGGACGGCGACCTGCTCTCCGTCGGGGCGTTCGAGTCGGTGCCGGAGTCGTTCGGCACCGTGGAGCCGATCCTCGGCGGCCGGGCGCTGCAGATCCGGGTCGCGCCCGAGGCCACGGGCACCATCAGCTTCCAGTACACCGCCGACGACGGCCGCGACGGCAGCGACGACGCGGCCGTGGACCTGACCGTGCACGGACCGGACGAGAACAGCCCGCCGGAGCAGCTCGAAGAGGTGACCGCGACGATCACCAGCGGCGCCCGGACCACGGTGAACCTGCTGGACGCGCTGCGCGACCCGGACGGTGACGCGATCTACGTGCTCGACACCCTGGACGCTGCGGGACTGAACGTGGTGGCCAACCCGAACGGGATGGTGGCGATCGTCGACGCTGGGGTGCAGCCGGGCATCCACCAGGTCCGCATCCAGGTCAGCGACGGCCAGGAGAGTGCGGAGGCCGTGATCGACGTGGAGGTGCTGCCCCGCTCCGCGCAGCCGCCCACCGCCGTGTTCGACTACGAGACCGCGTTCGCCGGCCAGAGCATCACCATCAACCCGATCGCCAACGACCTGGACCCGAACGACAAGCCGCTGCGGCTGGCGAACATCCGCGGCGCCGCCGGTGCTTCGGTCTCCCTGAATTCCGACAGCAGCACGTTCCAGTTCACCGCCGAGGCCGCCGGTGACTACTACGTGACCTACGTGGTCGCCGACGACGACGGCCTGTCCGACACTGGCCTGGTGCGGGTGCACGTACGAGCCGCCCAGGACGCGGCCCCGATCGCGGTCGCGGACACCGCGCTGCTGCCGCCGGCGGGCATGGTGCTGGTCGACGTGCTGGAGAACGACTTCGACCCGGCCGGCGGGGTGCTGGCGGTGCAGCAGATCACCGTGCCGGCCGGTCAGGGGCTGCGGGTGGCGATCCTGGACCACCGCATCCTGCGGATCACCGCCGAGCGGGCCCTGCCCGGGCCGGTGACCATCGACTACACGGTCTCCAACGGCACCAGCAGCGCCGAGGGCGAGGTGCTCGTGCTGCCGCTGGCCGGCACGGGCGACACCCAGGCACCGGTCGCCGTGGCGGACACCGTGCGGGTGCGCGCCGGGGACCACGTGACCATCCCGGTGCTGGCCAACGACTCCCACCCGAACGGGCTGCCGTTCAGCCTGGACGACGAGCTCGTCGAGGAGCCGGAGGAAGGGCTGATCTTCATCGCCGGGGACATGGTCCGGTTCCAGGCGCCGGACGAAGCCACCACGTTGTACGCCGTCTACTCGATCACCGACGAGCGTGGCCGGCCAGCCTCCGCCCGGATCACCATCAACGTGCAGGCGCGCGCGGAGAACGCGAACACGCCGCCGGCACCGCGGGACGTGCAGACCCGGGCGTTTGCCGGGGAACGCATCCGGATCCCGATCCAGACCTACGGTATCGACCCGGACGGGGACTCGGTGCAGCTGCTCGGCACCGACTCCGCCCCGTCGCTGGGACGGATCGTGGAGGTCGGGCCCACCTACATCGACTACCAGGCCTACACCGACTCCGCCGGGACGGACCACTTCACCTACGCCGTGCGGGACCGGCTCGGGGCGATGGCCACCGGTGCGGTCACCGTGGGCGTCATCCCACCGCCGATGGCCAACCGGGATCCGGTCACGGTCAACGACGAGGTCACCGTGAGACCCGGTCGGGCCGTGACCGTGGACGTGCTGGAGAACGACACCGACCCGGACGGTGACCAGCTCGCGCTGGACGA
>CAZMDO010000303.1:0-3464 GCA_964564445.1 uncultured Ruaniaceae bacterium
TCGAGCACGTTGTAGGTGTTCTCCCCACCGCCGGTGCCCGGGCCGCCGCAGTGGATCGCGGTGTGGAAGTGCTCCCCACGGGCGACGATCCCCTCCGAGACCAGGAATCCGGCGGCCAGCTCCACGTCGTGCCCCGGGGTGCGCATGGTCACCGCGAGCGGCGCGCCGGCGATGCGGATCTCCAGCGGCTCCTCCACCGCGAGGGTGTCCTGGCGGCGGCGCGGCTCGGTGCCGCCGGTGTACCTCACCACCGTGCGGCGCGTGGTGATGCGACCCATGGCAGCGACGCTACACCGCGGCGGGCCCGGTCACAGCAGCAGGAAGCCGACCATCCCGGCGGCGATGACTGCCGCCCAGGCCGGCAGCTGCCAGCGGACCCGGGCCACGAACACGGCGACCGCGACCGCCAACGTGCCCGCAGAGGTGATGCCCTGGGTGAACACCGGGTCGTAGAGCGCGGCGGCGAGGATGCCGACCACGGCGGCGTTCACCCCGGCCAGCGCCCGGCGTGCACGGTGGGCGCGGCGCAGCGTCTCCCAGAACGGCAGCACGCCGACCACGAGGAGCCCAGCCGGCAGGAAGATCGCGACCAGCGCGATCGTCGCGCCGAGCAGACCGGTCGGCCCGGTGGTGGTGCTGGCACCGAGGAATGCGGAGAACGTGAACAGCGGACCCGGCACGGCCTGGGCGGCGCCGTAGCCGGCGAGAAAGGTCTCCTGCGGCACCAGTCCTGCGGGCACCACCTCGGCCTGCAGCAGCGGCAGCACCACGTGGCCGCCGCCGAACACCAGCGAGCCGGCCCGGTAGAACACGTCGGCCAGGCGGAGTCCGGCGCTGCCCGTGGCGGCGACGAGCACCGGAAGACCGACCAGGGCCACCGCCCACAGCGCCAGGGCGATCGCGCCGGCGCGGCGGCCGATGGTCAGGTCCAGCGCGTGCTGGTCGCCCGGGTCCGCGTGGTCGTGGCGGAGCCAGAGGATGCCGACCAGCGCGCCGCCGACGATCACCGCCACCTGCACCGCCGGGTGCGGCACGAGCAGCAGCAGGATGACCGCACCTGCGGCGATCGAGGCGCGGCGGGCGTCCGGGGTGAGAGTTCTGGCCATGGTGAGCACCGCCTGGGCGACCACGGCCACCGCCGCCGCCTTCAGCCCAAGCAGCCAGCCGGCGCCAGTGGTGCTTCCCAGGGCGGCGACCCCGAAGGCGAAGGCGACCAGCAGGATCGCCGAAGGCAGCGTGAAGGCGACCCAGGCGGCGAGCAGACCACCCAGCCCGGCCCGGTACAGCCCGATGGCCATCCCGGTCTGGCTGGAGGCCGGTCCGGGCAGGAACTGGCACAGGGCCACCACGTCGGCGAAGGTGCGGTCGGTGAGCCACCTGCGCCGGTGGACGACGGCGTCATGGAAGTAGCCCAGGTGGGCCACCGGCCCCCCGAAGGAGGTGAGCCCGAGCCGCAGGAACACCCGGAAGACCTCGCCGACCGTGCCCTCACGGCCACCGCTGCCGTGCTGCACCGCATCCGCAGGTCCGCTCACCCGCCCCATCGTGGCCGGGTGCCGACGTCGGGGTCAACGCAGCGGGCGGCGCCGGGGCAAACCAACGCGGGGGTATCGTCGCTCGTGAGCGGCGCGCGATCGCCGACGACGGCCCGGCAGGCACCCGAGGCCGCGTGCGCCGGGAGGAGGTTCTCGGCACATGGTCCGCCGCACCCGCACCGCCAGCCACTGGGGCTCGTACTGGATCAGCACCGACGGCGGCGAGGTCACCGCCGTGGACCCGGTCGCCCAGGACGCCCACCCCTCCCCGATCGGGGACAACTTCCGCGGCACGCTGCGCGGGCGCACCCGGATCCGCCGCCCTGCGGTGCGCGAGGGCTGGCTGCGCGAGGGCCCCGGCGCCCCGGGGCGCGGGCGCGACGGCTATGTGGAGGTCTCCTGGGAGAAGGCCATCGAGCTGGTCGCCGCCGAGATCGACCGGGTGCGCACCGACCACGGCAACAGCGCCATCTACGGCAGCTCCTACGGCTGGGGCAGCGCCGGTCGGTTCCACCACGCCCAGTCCCAGCTGCACCGGTTCCTGAACACCGTGGGCGGCTACACCCGGTCGGTGACCAACTACTCCTTCGCCGCCGAGGCGGTGCTGCTGCCGCATGTGATCGGGGACCGGGACTGGCTGGTGGCTCATGCCCCGCGCTGGTCCCAGGTGGAGACCGACGGCCAGTACGTGCTCGCCTTCGGCGGACTGCCGCGCAGCAGTGCGCAGGTGAGCTCCGGCGGGGTGGGCGCGCACGTGAACACCGACTGGCAGGAGCGCTGCGCCCGTGCCGGGGTGCAGTTCACGCTGGTGGCACCCAGCCGGTCGGACTCCAGCGGTGAGCTCGACGCCGAGTGGCTGCCGGCCCGACCGGGCACCGACGTGGCGCTGATGCTCGCCCTGTGCCACGAGCTGCTGGTCACCGGCCGCTACGACCGGGACTTCGTGCAGCGCTGCTGCGTCGGCTTCGACCGGGTACGCGCCTACCTGCTCGGCGAGCAGGACGGGGTGCCGAAGACCGCCGCGTGGGCCGCCCGGATCTGCGACCTGCCCGAAGCCGCGATCCGGCAGGTCGCCGAGCGGATCGCCACGATGCGCACGCTGGTGACCGTCACCTGGTCGATGCAGCGCCAGCAGCACGGCGAGATGAGCTACTGGGCGGCGATCACGCTGGCGGCGATGAGCGGGTCGATGGGCCGGCCCGGCGGCGGGTTCAGCCCGGGGGTGTCCTCGATGCACAGCGCGCACGTGTACCGCACGGTCTCCGCGCTGGCAGCCCTGCCGCAGGGGGAGAACCCGGTGCCGGACTTCATCCCGGTCGCCCGGCTCAACGACATGCTGCTCACACCCGGGGCGGAGTTCGACTTCGACGGCGGCCGGTACCGCTACCCGGACATCCGCCTGGTGTACTGGGCCGGCGGCAACCCGTTCCACCACCACCAGGACCTGAACCTGCTGCTGCGCGCCTGGCAGCGGCCGGAGACGGTGGTGGTGCACGAGCCGTACTGGAACGCGATGGCCAAGCACGCCGACATCGTCATCCCGGTGGCCACCGCCCTGGAACGGGAGGACATCGCGTTCGGCACCGGGGACCGGTGGGTGAGCCACAGCCAGCCGGCCGCCGACCCGCCGCCGGGGATCGGCACCGACTACGAGGTGTTCACCGCCCTGGCGCGCCGGCTCGGCGTGGCCGAGGCGTTCACCGAGGGCCGGGACGCCGCGGCGTGGGTGCGCGAGCTGCATGCGCGCAGCATCTCCCGGTGCGCCGACCTCGGCCTGGTGCTGCCGCCGTGGGAGGAGCTCGTCGCGGCCGGGGCGGTGGAGCTGCCGCTGGACTGGGAGGAGCCGGTGGCCTTCGCCGAGCTGCGTGAGGACCCGGCGGCCCACCCGCTGGCCACGCCGTCCGGCAAGGTGGAGCTGTACTCGGCCAC
>CAZMDO010000304.1:0-3447 GCA_964564445.1 uncultured Ruaniaceae bacterium
CCATCGACAGCACCGTGCTCAGCTTCGCCCTGCCCGCCATCAGCGTCGACCTGCACCCCAGCGGTGTGCAGCTGATGTGGATCGTGGACGTCTACTCGCTCATGCTCGCCGGGCTGCTGCTCGCGATGGGCTCGCTCGGGGACCGGCTGGGCCGGCGCCGGCTGCTGCTCGTCGGCGCGATTGGGTTCGGCGCCGCGTCCGTCTATGCGGCCACCGCGACCAGCGCCGAGCACCTCATCCTCGCCCGCGCGCTGCAGGGCATCTTCGGCGCGACGCTGATGCCCTCCACCCTCTCGATGATCCGGAACCTGTTCCGCCGGGACGCAGACCGTCGGCTGGCGATCGCCACCTGGGCGGCGCTGTTCGCCGGGGGCGCGGCGCTCGGTCCGGTGATCGGTGGCTGGCTGCTGGAGCACTACGCCTGGGGCTCGGTGTTCCTCATCAACGTGCCACTGATCATCGTGTTCGTCCCGCTGGCCCTGGTGCTGCTGCGCGAGTCGCGTGATCCGGACCCGGGCCCGCTCGACCTGGTCTCCATCGTGCTCTCCCTCGGGGTGATGGCACCCGCGGTGTTCGCGATCAAGCGGGGGACCACCGTCGGGCTGGATGGGCTCACCATCGCGACGGCGGTGCTCGCGGTGGTCTGCGCGCTCGCCTTCACGCGGCGCCAGCAGGTGCGCACCCACCCGATGCTCGACCTGAGCCTGCTGCGGAACCCGATGTTCACCGGGGCGATCGGTGCGAACATGCTCAGCCTGATGGGGCTGGCCGGGTTCCTCTACTTCGCCGCACAGCTGCTCCAGCTCGACCTCGGCCTGGGCCCGCTCGCCTCGGCGCTCGTGCTGCTGCCCGGCACCCTCGTGTCCATGGTGGTCGGGTTCGTCGCCGTGCGGCTGGTGGTGCGCATCCCCGTGCGGGTGCTGGTGCCGCTGAGCCTGCTGCTCACCGCCTCCGGATACGCGATCGTGGCACTCTCCGGCCATCCCCGTGTGGGCGTGATCATGGTCGCGTTCGTCGCGATGGGCGTGGGCATCGGCATCGCCGAGACGCTCACCAACGACCTCATCCTCGCCAACGCCCCGGCCGCCAAGGCGGGTGCAGCCTCCGCGATCTCCGAGACCGCCTACGAGGTGGGCGCCGTCCTCGGCACCGCGGTGATCGGCAGCGTGCTCACCGCCACCTACTCCGCACGCCTCGCGCTGCCCGAGGAGCTGCAGGCCGCCGACCCGGCCCACTTCGAGACCCTCGGTGCCACGCTCGACTACGCCGCAGGTCTGGAGCCCCACCTCGGCGACCAGCTGGCGAGCGCAGCGCGCGCGGCGTTCGACGCTGGTGTGCAGCACGCCTCCGCCACCGCGATCGTGGTGGTGCTGCTCGCGGCCCTGCTCACCTGGCGCGCGTTCCGGTCCCGGCAGGTGAGCACTACCAGCTGAGATGCTTCGCGACCAGCGAGATGGTCTCCTCCGAGGCGGTCACCAGGGGCGCTACCAGCCGCCCCGGCCCCACCTGGACGTTCGTGGTCCAGCCCGGTGGCGTCGTCGAGAGGTTGAGCACCGAGGCGACCCGCGCCTTCTGGCCGACCTCCTGCCCGCCCCGCTCGAGGAAGCCGCGGCGGACCATCCGGCGCACGATCTCCTTGTCCAGCTCCCGACCCAGCGGTGACTTCAGGTCGATCGGGCCGCCGCCGTGCAGCAGCACGATCCGGCACAGCAGCAGTGCCGCGGGCAGGTCCAGCCGGTGGCCGCCGGCGGCGACGGCCTTGGCCGTGTCGTAGACGACCTGCCCGGTGATCCGACGCCGCTTCCTGGCCATGCCCTCACCGTAGGACCGGGCGCCGACACCGGTGCTGCGGTGGCCGAGTCGGCACACCCGGGCCAAGGTGGAAGGCGTACCCATCGACCCCCCGGGAGGACCCGATGAGCCTGAGCACCGCCGATGCCGCAGCGCAGCCCTGGCAGCGCCGCACCCGACCCGAGGCCGACGAGGCGACCCTGGCACGTATCCACGGCTGGTGGCGCGCGGCCAACTACCTCTCCGTCGGCCAGATCTACCTGCTGGACAACCCGCTGCTGCGCGAGCCGCTGGCGCCGGCGCACATCAAGCCCCGCCTGCTCGGCCACTGGGGCACCACCCCCGGGTTGAACTTCCTCTATGCGCACGCCAACCGGGCGATCGCCGAACGCGCCCAGCCCACGATGTACATCACCGGCCCCGGGCACGGCGGCCCCGGTGTGGTGGCGAACACCTACCTGGAGGGCACCTACTCGGAGATCTACTCCGACGTCACCCAGGACAGCGAGGGGCTGCGGCGGCTGTTCCGGCAGTTCTCCTTCCCCGGCGGCATCCCCTCGCACGCTGCACCGGAGACACCCGGGTCCATCAACGAGGGCGGTGAGCTGGGCTATGCCCTCTCCCACGCCTACGGTGCCGCGTTCGACAACCCGGACCTGCTGGTGCTCGCGGTGGTCGGGGACGGTGAGGCGGAGACCGGGCCGCTGGCGACCAGCTGGCACTCCACGAAGTTCGTCAACCCCGCCACCGATGGTGTGGTGCTGCCGGTCCTGCACCTGAACGGGTACAAGATCGCCAACCCCACCGTGCTCGGTCGCATCCCCGAGCCCGAGCTGCTGGACCTGATGCGCGGCTACGGGCACCGGCCGCACATCTTCACCGCCGGGTTCGACGAGGAGGACCCGCTGTCCATCCACGCCCGGTTCGCCGCGCTGCTGGACGACGTGCTGGACCAGATCGCCGAGATCAAGGCCGACGCCGGCACCGACCCGGAGCAGGCCGAGCGCCCCGCCTGGCCGATGATCGTGCTGCGCACCCCGAAGGGCTGGACCTGCCCGAAGACCATCGACGGTGAGCAGACCGAGGGCTCCTGGCGGGCCCACCAGGTGCCGCTCACCGGGGCCCGGGAGGACCCCGAGCACCGGCAGGTGCTCGAGGAGTGGATGCGCGGCTACCACCCCGAGGAGCTGTTCGACGGCGCAGGTCGGCTGGCCGCGGACGTCGCCTCGCTCGCCCCACCGGGACAGCTGCGGATGAGCGACAACCCGCACACCAACGGCGGCCTGCTGCTCCGCGACCTGCGCCTACCGGACCAGGGAGGCTACGCCGTCGACGTGCCCGCCCCGGGCGGGGTGGTGACCGAAGCGACGAAGATCCTCGGCCGGTGGCTGGCCGAGGTGATCGAACGCAACCCGGACAACTTCCGCCTGTTCGGACCGGACGAGGTGGCCTCGAACCGGTTGCAGGCCGTCTACGACGTCACCGCCAAGCAGTGGAACGCCGAGCTGACCGCGACCGACCGGGCCGAGCACCTGGCCCGGGCCGGCCGGGTGATGGAGGTGCTCTCGGAGCACCAGTGCCAGGGCTGGCTGGAGGGCTACCTGCTCACCGGCCGGCACGGGCTGTTCACCTCCTACGAGGCGTTCATCCACATCG
>CAZMDO010000305.1:0-3430 GCA_964564445.1 uncultured Ruaniaceae bacterium
TCCACTCCGGGCAGGAGGCCTGGATGCGGCGCTTGGCGTCGTCCACCAGGTCCTGGAACCGCCGGTCGTCGAGGTCGGGTGCGGGAAGCATCGTCAGGCGCCTTCCTCATGGTCGGGGATCACGTAGAACGGGAACACGAGGTTGCGCGGGTCGTTCGTGCCGCGCAGCGTGTAGGCGATGTCGATGTACAGCAGGCCGGAGTCCACCTCGTCGAATCGGACGGTCACCGAGGCCAGCTCGATCCGCGGCTCCCACCGCTCCAGCGCCACCCGCACCGCGTAGGCGATGTCCCCGGCGGTGGCGGCGTCTGCCGGGGCGAACACGAAGTGGTGCACCCCGCAACCGAACTCCGGGCGCATCGGTCGCTCCCCCGGTGCGGTGGCCAGGATCAGCCGGATGCTCTCCTCGATCTCGGTGTCGCCGGAGGTCAGCGCGATCGCCCCGGTGCGGCTGGTGCGCACCGGGTACGTCCAGCCCGATCCGATGAAGTCCCAGGCCATGCTCGCCACCTCCTCAGTTGATGTTCACGATCGCGCCACGGACGGTCAGCGGCCCGCTGGCGCTCAGCTCGCCGATGCCGGTGCTCTTCACCGCAGCGGCCGCCTGCGCCTCGAGCGAGGCGTTGGTGCCGGCCTTGATCGTCGCGTTCGCCTTCGCGTCCAGGTCGACGTTGGCCTTGGCGGCGATCTTCACGTTCGTGCCGCTGAGCTTGAGGTCCTGCTCCGCGGCGATCTCCACCACCTGGCCGGTGAGCTTGATCGTCCCCTCGGAAGCGATCTCGATACCGCCGGTGGGGGACTGGGTCACGGTGATCCGCTGCTTGCTGTCCTTGTCCCGGATGTTCAGCTGCACGTCGGTGCCGTCCTCGAGCACCTCCACGCTCATCCCCGTGCGCGAGGTCACGCCCCGGCGGACCACGGCACCGGAGCGGTTCAGGTGCTGGTCGAAGCCGGGCACCGGCAGGTCCTTGCCGTTGTACAGGCCGCCGAGCACGTACGGAGCCTCCAGCCCGGTGCCGGCGAAGGCGACCAGCACCTCGTCACCCACCTCCGGCAGCAGCACCGTGCCGCGGCCCTTGCCGGCGCCGGCCTGCACCACCCGGGCCCACCAGCTCTCCTCGCCAGCGGCCAGGGTGGGGAACTGGACCTTCACCCGCCCCTGCTTCTCCGGGTCCTTGAGATTGGTGACCACGGCCGGCAGCAGCCCGCGCGGGCCGCGGGCCGGCTCCACCGCGCCGGCCAGCACGCCGTAGGTGGACCGGTCGGAGATGTGCGCCACGGTCACGTCCGTGACGTACCCGGCGACCTCGTCGAAGCTGTGCCGGACCGCGGTGAGCACGTACTTGCCGTCGAAGTTCTTCCCGGCGCCCTTGAGGCTGACCGCCGCGCCGGCGTACAGCTTCGCGTTCCCGCGCAGCCGGGCCTCCAGCTCCGCGAACGACCCAGCCCGGCCGCTCATCCGCGCCGCGGCAGCGGCCTCCACCTGCTTCACCTCGGACAGACCCGGGGTGCTGACCACCTCCGGCTTGCCCGAGGGAGCCAGGGCGGCCGGGGTGCTGGTCAAGGATGCGCTGGTGGTGCTGGCGTCGGCGGTGTGCACCACCTCCTTCTTCTCCTTTGGGTTCCAGCCGCGCGCCTCCACCTTGCCCACCTGCCCGCTGGCGGTGACGGTGGCACGCAGGCTGATCACGTGGTCGGACGCGTTGATCACCAGCGGGTCGGGGTCGTTGGTGGGCGCGCTCGAGGCCTGGGTCGGTTTGCGCAGCCGGAGCGTCTTGCCGGTCATCGACAGCACCGCCCCGTGCCGGGCGGCCAGCCAGGTGAGGAACTCCCAGTCGCTCAGCCCGTCCTGGATCAGGTGCTTGTAGACCGGCCCGATCGAGTCCACCTGGCAGGCCAGCCCGACCTCGCGGGCGACCCGGCGGACGATGTCCGAGGCGGTCTGGTCCACGAACGTGACCACCTTCGCGCTGCCCTGCAGCACCCGGCG
This sequence comes from uncultured Ruaniaceae bacterium, assembly GCA_964564445.1. Lineage (GTDB taxonomy): Bacteria > Actinomycetota > Actinomycetes > Actinomycetales > Beutenbergiaceae > Ruania. Next base: position 1,991 of record CAZMDO010000305.1, read on the forward strand.
GGCGTCCAGCGCGCGGACGACGGTGGTGATGCCGTGGGAGTCGATCTCGCGTTCCAGGCTGGTCACCGTCGCCTCCATCACCGGCTCCGGGGTGCCGGGACTGGAGGAGCCGACCGCGAACGACACCGCAGCGCCGATCTTCAGCCTGGCGTCGGTCAGCACGGTGTCCTCGGGGTCGGAGAAGCGCAGCATGAGCAGACCGGGCAGGTGCACCGAGTCGTCCGCGTACACCTCCATCAGCCGTTCGGCGACGCCGTCGGGCAGCAGGCTGCCCTCGACCTTGACCACCGGCCGGTAGGCGTAGACCTCACCCTCAGGCACGGGCCACCTCCCGGTCGGCGACCTCGGGCATCAGCTCCTCGGCGGCCGGCAGCAGCACAGTGCTGCCCACCCGCAGCCGGAACGGGTCGTCCAGGTCGTTCGCCAGCGCCACCTCCCGCCACAGCGACGCCTGGCCGTACTCGGCGTAGGCCAGCGCGGCGAGCGTGTCACCCTCGGCGATCACGTGCGCCCGGCGCGGCACCAGCCCGCCGGAGGTGGGGTTCTGCCGGGGCGTGCTGCCGGAGAGCTCCTCCAGGGTGAGGCTGACCACCGCGCGGATCGGCAGCCCGCCGGAGGAGAACAGCGTGTACCGGGCGCTCACCTGGGAGACGTAGGCCAGGAACGAGGTGATCCCGCCCCAGCGGAACATCACCCACGGCGGGGAGTCCCGGTTCTGGGAGTGCGAGGAGGAGGTGGGTACGCAGCAGCCGAGCAGCACCTCCACCTTGGCCACCACCGAGTTGTCCTGGGTGTCCGAGGCGTCCAGGAACAGCTCCAGGTCCAGCTTGGAGGGTTCGGGCCCCTGGTACTGCGGTGGGCCGCTGCTCTCGTTGCCGGTGCCGGTGGCGCGGGCCCACCGGGCCGCCTTGCCCAGGGTCAGCTCGGTCGGGTTGAACTGGAACTCCACCCGGTCCAGCTCCGCGCCGGGCTGGGCCAGGGAGCCGTCCCGGGAGGGCTCGTAGAGCTGCAGGTAGGCCTTCTCGAACTTCGTGGGTGAGCGGCTCCCGGAGGTGCTGGTGCTGACACTGTCGATCGCTACTGGCATGACGTCCCTCCTCAGCTGCCCTGGGCCACGAACCCGTGGTGGGCGATCTCCAACGTCTCGGTGGCCACCTGCGGGGAGTCCGGGTTGAACGACGGCCCGGACCAGCGCACCGGCACCACCCCTTCCAGGTTCCAGTCGGCGATCTTCGTGCCGTCGGCGGCCATCGCCTGGATGGTGGCGGTGCACCGGGAGTAGCCCTGGGTGATCGAGGTGATCCACTCCCCGATCCGGCGGGTGTCCTGCCCCAGCGGGCGGGTGAGCTTCACCGTGGGGTAGTGGATCCGGCTGGGGAACTGCCAGGTGAACTGGTTGTTGCCGCCCTCCTGCCGGGTCTCCAGCACCACCTCGCAGCC
>CAZMDO010000306.1:0-3410 GCA_964564445.1 uncultured Ruaniaceae bacterium
CACCAGCTGAGACGCCGAACGCGCGACGGTGAGCTTCGCCGTCGCGCGTTCGACGCTGCTGCTCAGAGTGAGCGGTAGGCCTCGCCGAGGCGCCGGACACCCTCGTCGATCTGGTCCGGGGTGACCCCGGAGTAGGCGAGCCGGATGGCGTTCTTCGCGTCGTCGAGGAGGAAGTCGCTGCCCTTGACGATCTGCACGCCCCGCTCCGCGGCGGCGGTGAACAGCGCGTCGCCGTCCACGTCCTCCGGCAGGGTCACCCAGAGGAAGTAGCCGCCCTCGGGCGCCACGAACTGCGCGTCCGGGATGTGCTCACGCAGACCCGCGCAGAGCCGCTCGGCCCGCTCGGCCAGGGCGGTCTTCACGGTGGCGATCGAGGTGTCGAAGGACCCGCCGCGCACGAACTCGTTCACGATCGACTGGGCGACCATGTTCGGGGAGATGTAGGTGCCGGTGGCGAGCTTGGCGATCTGCGCGATCACCTCGGCCGGGCCGACCAGGTAGCCTACCCGGATGCCCGGGCAGACAGTCTTGGAGAACGAGGAGGCGTAGACCACCTCACCGGCGGTGGACAGCGACAGCATGGTCGGCTGGCGCTCCCCGGAGAACCGCAGCTCCACGTACGGGTCGTCCTCGAAGATGGTGAACTCGTACTCACGGGCCAGGGCCACCAGCGCGCGGCGCTTCTCGCCGGACAGGGAGTACCCGGCCGGGTTCTGGAAGTTCGGGATCAGGTGCGCCAGGGAGACCTTCGTACCGCCGGCGAGCAGCTCGGCGATCGCATGCACGTCCACACCGTCCTCGGCCAGCGGCACGGCGCGCAGGTCGGCATCGCGGCCCTTGAGGGAACCGAGGGTGCGGTCGTAGCTGGGCCGCTCCACCACCACGGTGTCGCCCGCGCCGACCAGGGTGTCGAACAGGAACGCGTCCGCCTGCATCGACCCGTTCGTGACCAGCACCTGATCCTCGGCCACCCCGTGCCGCTCGGCGATCCAGGCGCGCAGCGGCTTGTACCCCACGGACGTGCCGTAGGCGAAGCTGCCGGCCGGGTCGTTGGTGAAGGCGCGGTCGGCGGCGGCCTTCAGCCCCTCGACATCGATGATGTCCAGCGAGGGGGCGCCACGGGCGAAGGAGATGGGAGCGGGTTCTTCAGCCATGCCTCCCAGGGTAGCGGTCGACGGCGGAGCCTCCGTGCGGGGGCGGGCCGCACCGGGCCCTGGTCTCACCTGGCGAGAGCGGGCCGACCCCCGCCCCCGGGGACCGGGGTGCGGGGGTCGGCCTCAGCCCTCGGTGGTGGACTCCTCCCGGCGGGCCCGCAGCAGCTTGCGCGCCCGCACCACCACGAACCACAGCACCGCGAGGCCGATCGCGATCAGCACCAGCGTGGACAGCACCCCGCTCCACCGCTCCAGCACCGGGTCGATCGCCGGCCCGAACGCGAACCCCAGCCCGATCCAGATGCCGTTCCAGAGCAACGAGCCGGCGAGCGTGTACACCGTGAAGGACCACAGCCGCATCCGCTCGATCCCGGCCGGGATGGAGATGAACGAGCGCACCAGCGGCACGCACCGGCCGAAGAACACCGCGGCCCCGCCCCAGCGGGCGAAGAACGCCTCTGCCTTGTCGAAGTCGGCGGTCTCCAGCAGCGGCACCTTCACGAAGATCCACCGGGTGCGATCCCGCCCGAGCAGCGCGCCGAGCCCGTACCAGATCCAGGCACCGAGCAGGCTGCCCACGGTGGCGGCCACGATCGCCCACCACACGTTCATCCGCCCGTCCCAGGCGAGGAACCCGGCACCGGGCAGCACCGCCTCGGAGGGGATCGGCGGGAAGAAGGTCTCGATCAGCACCGCGAGGCCGACCCCGATCTCGCCGATCGTGGTCATCAGGGAGAGCACCCAGCCGATGAACCCGTCGTACTCGGCGGAGGGCGCGACGGCCTCGCGCGCGATGACAGACAGCATGGGGATGGGCTCCTCGTGGTGGACCAGGTCCAAGGTTCTCACGCGGGCACTGCCGGGCCGGTCCACCGGTGGGGTGATTCCGCGGACGAACGGTGTGCGACCACGGCGGGACCGGTGCGGTGCTCCGGCGGCCTCGCCCTGGGTGCTGCTGTGGCAAGATGGCCGCCATGCACGCCATGCGATTTACCGGGCCCGCCTGAGGGCCGGCGCGTGCGCGGGTGAGCCGATCTCGCCGCCGATCCGACAGCGCCCCGGGCGGGCACCCTAGACTCCCACTGGTCCACCGTTCGCCCGGAAGGTACGCATGAGCACCCCTGATCAGCCCGATCACCCTGACCAGCCGCACGTCCCCGCACCCACGGACCCCGACGCCGTCGGCGCTGCCCTGGAGGCGGGCCTGCAGGCCGTGGCCGCCACGAGCAGCCTGGAGGAGCTGAAGGCCGTCCGCATCGCACACACCGGTGACAAGAGCCCGCTCGCGCTGGCGAACCGCGCCATCGGCGGCCTGGACCCCAGCGAGAAGGCAGGGGCCGGCAGGCTGGTCGGCTCCTCCCGGGGCCGGCTGAACCAGGCGCTGGCCGCCCGGCAGAGCGAGCTGGAGGCCGAGCGGGACGCCCAGGTGCTGCAGACCGAGGCGGTGGACGTGACCATCCCGGCCGACCGCCGTCGACCCGGGGCGCGGCACCCGCTGGAGGTGCTGATGGAGGAGGTGGCCGACTTCTTCACCGGGATGGGCTGGGAGATCGCCGAAGGACCCGAGGTCGAGCACGAGTGGTTCAACTTCGACGCGCTCAACTTCGGCCCGGACCACCCGGCCCGGCAGATGCAGGACACCTTCTTCGTGGCCCCCGGCGGCCCGGCCGCCTCGCCCGAGCATCTCGTGCTGCGCACGCACACCTCCCCGGTGCAGGCGCGGGCGCTGCTGCAGCGGGACCTGCCGGTCTACATCGCCTGCCCGGGCAAGGTGTTCCGCACCGACGAGCTGGACGCCACGCACACCCCGGTGTTCCACCAGGTGGAGGGCCTGGCGGTGGACCGCGGCCTGACCATGGCCCACCTGCGCGGGGTGCTGGACCACTTCGCCCAGGCGATGTTCGGCCCGGAGGCCAAGACCCGGCTGCGGCCCTCGTTCTTCCCGTTCACCGAACCGAGCGCGGAGATGGACCTGTGGTTCCCCGCGAAGAAGGGCGGCCCGGGCTGGATCGAGTGGGGCGGCTGCGGCATGGTCAACCCGAACGTGCTGCGCGCCTGCGGGATCGACCCCGAGGTCTACTCCGGGTTCGCGTTCGGCATGGGCATCGAGCGCACCCTGATGCTGCGGCACGGGATCGAGGACATGCACGACATCATCGAAGGGGATATCCGCTTCTCCCTGGAAGGAGCGCGCTGATGCCGCTGGTACCGATCACCTGGCTGCGCGAGCACGTCGACGTCCCGGCCGGCACCACC
>CAZMDO010000307.1:0-3409 GCA_964564445.1 uncultured Ruaniaceae bacterium
TGACCGCCTCCGGGTAGTGGTCCAGCACCCGCTCGGCCACGGAGGTGGCGCCCAGATAGCGGACCATGCCGCAGCCGGTGGCCACGGCCGCCCCGGTGGTCAGCACCCCGGCGCCCGGGTAGTGCGGGGAGCCGGCGACCACCCCGAGCACGCCGCGGGTGTACTTGTGGTCGGTGGCCACCGGCGCCGGCCAGTCGGCGGCGACGTCCTCGGCCTGCAGTCGGGTGACCAGCGGGCGCTGGGCGGCGAAGGCGCGCTCCAGGCCGAGGTCCGCGACCCGGACGGTACCGGCATGCAGCGCAGCGGGCGGCAGCAGCAGACCCGCCTTGGCCGCGCCCATGGTGACGGTGTGGTCGGCGGCCAGGACCGGCCCGTCCACGCGGCCGGTGTCGGCGGCGATGCCGGAAGGGGTGTCCACGGCGACCACGACCGGGGCGCACCCGCCCTCGATGGCCGTGGCGGATGGGTGCAGCTGGCCGGGCGCGGACCGGTCGTGGACGCCGGGGGCCGGGCTGCGCAGCTCGATCAGGGCGGTGACCAGGTCGGCGGTGTGCCCGCGCAGCCCGCCGCGCACGCCGATGCCGGCGAGGGCGTCCACCCACACGTGCGCCGCCCGGGCCGCCTGCCGCCAGGAGGCCTTGGTGAGGTCGGCGCCGGTGGTGACCGGCAGCAGGTGCACCCCGGCGGGGCGGGCGCGGGCGAGGCCGCCTGCGTGCACCTCCTCGCGGGCGAGCAGCACCGTGACCGCGACGCCGCGACCGGCGAGGTCTGCGGCAGCGTGCAACCCGTCACCACCGTTGTTGCCGCCCCCGACCAGCACCAGCACCCGGGCGGCGCGCAGCGGCACCCGGGTATCGGCGAGCACCTTGCGCACGGTGGCGGCCACCTGCAGCGCGACCCAGCGCATCAGCGGCCGTCCGGCGGCGAGGGCGGGGGCCTCGGCGGCGCGGACCGCCTCGGCGCCATAGCCGTGGATGGTCATCGCCGGTCTCCTCCGGCCCCGTCCCCGTCGGCCTCGGCCAGCCTCTCGTCGGCTGCCGTCCCACCACCCTCGGCGATCGCGACGGCCGAGGCGATGCCGGCATCGTGGGAGATGGACAGGTGCCACCGGGTCACCCCGGCAGCCTCGGCGGCAGCGGCGACCGTGCCGGTCAGCTCCACGGTCGGCGCGCCGCCCACCACGCGTCGGACGGTGGCGTCCTGCCAGCGCAGCCCGACCGGGGCGCCCAGGGCCTTCGCGATCGCCTCCTTGGCGGCGAACCGTGCGGCCAGAGAGGCCGGCGGCAGGTCCCGCTCCGGTGCAGTGAACAGTCGGGTGCGCAGACCGGGCGCGCGTTCGAGCGTGGCCAGGAAGCGGGCCACGTCCACCACGTCGATCCCGACGCCGACGATCATGTGACCACGCGCCTACTCGACGGTGACGGACTTGGCGAGGTTGCGGGGCTGGTCCACGTCCAGACCCTTGGCGCCGGCGAGGGCGCAGGCGAAGATCTGCAGCGGCACCACGGTCACCAGCGGCATCATCAGCGTCGGGGTGCGCGGCACCCGGAAGACCACCTCGGCGAACTCGTCCACCGAGTCGTCCCCCTCCTCGGCGATCACCAGGGTGCGGGCGCCGCGGGCGCGGATCTCCTGGATGTTGGAGACCACCTTGTTGTGCAACGTGGGCCGGCGGGGGGTGGGCACGATCACGAACACCGCCTGGCCGGGCTCGATGAGGGCGATCGGGCCGTGCTTGAGCTCCCCGGCGGCGAAGCCCTCGGCGTGGATGTAGGCGAGCTCCTTGAGCTTCAGCGCACCCTCGAGCGCCACCGGGTAGCCCACGTGCCGGCCGAGGAACAGCACCGAGGGGGTGTCCTTCATCGCCTCGGCCACTGCGGTGATCTGGTCCTCGGCGTCGAGCACCTGCTGGATCTTCGCAGGCAGCTGGCCGAGCTCGTCGAGGTAGTCGGCCACCTCCTCGACGTACTTGTACCCGCGCAGCTGGGCGAGGTAGAGCCCGAGCAGGTAGCAGGCGGTGATCTGGGCGAGGAAGGCCTTCGTGGAGGCGACCGCCACCTCGGGCCCGGCGTGGGTGTACAGCACGGCGTCGGACTCGCGGGCGATCGTGGAGCCATGGGTGTTGACGATGGCGAGCACCTTGGCGCCCTGCTCGCGGGCGTGCCGGATCGCCATGATCGTGTCCATCGTCTCCCCGGACTGGGAGATGGCCACCACCAGGGTCTTCTCGGAGACGACCGGGTCCCGGTAGCGGAACTCGTGGGCGAGCTCGACCTCCACCGGGATACGGCACCAGTGCTCCACCGCGTACTTGGCCACGTGCCCGGCATAGGCGGCGGTGCCGCAGGCGACCACGATGATCTTGTCCACCCCGCGGAGCACGGACTCCTCCACCCGCAGCTCGTCCAGGATGAGGTTGCCGGCATCGTCGTGGCGGCCGAGGAGGGTGTCGGCGACCGCCTTGGGCTGGTCGTGGATCTCCTTGGCCATGAACGTGGGGTAACCGCCCTTGACCGCGGCGGCGGCGTCCCAGTCGACCGTGTACGGCTGCCCCTGGACCGGTGACCCGTCGGCATCCACGACGCGGACGTCGTCGGCGGTGATGGTGACCACCTGGTCCTGGCCGATCTCGAGCGCCTGCCGGGTGCCGGAGATGAACGCCGCCACGTCCGAGCCGAGGAAGTTCTCCCCCTCGCCGAGGCCGATCACCAGCGGGGAGTTGCGCCGGGCCCCGACCACGGTACCGGGCTGGTCGGCGTGCAGGGCGAGCAGGGTGAAGGCACCCTCGAGCCGGGCGGTGGTGGCCAGCATCGCCGCGGTGAGGTCACCGGTGGCGGCGTAGTCGCGGGCGAGCAGGTGGGCGACCACCTCGGTGTCGGTCTCGGAGAGGAAGGTGGTGCCTGCTGCGGTGAGCTCCTCCCGCAGGGCGTGGAAGTTCTCGATGATGCCGTTGTGGATCACGGCGAGCCGACCGCCGTCGGCCAGGTGCGGGTGGGCGTTCAGGTCGGTGGGTGCCCCGTGGGTGGCCCACCGGGTGTGCCCGATCGAGGCGGTGCCGTCGGGCAGCGGGTTCGCCTCGAGCTCGGCGACCAGGTTGGCGAGCTTGCCGGCCTTCTTCGCCGTGGCCAGGCCCTCCGGGGTGGCCACCGCGACCCCGGCGGAGTCGTAGCCGCGGTACTCGAGCCTGCTCAGGCCCTCCATCGCGATCTCCAGGGCACGCGCCCCGGGCGTTGCTGGCCCGACATATCCGACGATTCCGCACATGGCGCCCAGCGTAACGGCCGCGGGCCCGGGCGCGCGTGCACCGCTTGTGACCGCGGGCACGCGGGTGGCTCGCGGTGAGCCCCTGCCACGCATCCGGACGGCGCGGTGGTGGCCGGGGCCCGCACGCGGTGCGGTGCGAGCACGC
>CAZMDO010000308.1:0-3406 GCA_964564445.1 uncultured Ruaniaceae bacterium
CGGTCAGGACGCAGCGCGGGCCGGCCGGCGGGCCAACCACTCGGAGAAGCCGACCCCGCCGATGCGGGCGTCCGGTCCGGGCAGGTTGGACCGGTCGGCGAAGGCGCGCAGCGTCCGCCCCACGGTCGGCACCCGCAGCCCGCGGGTGGTGGGTCGACCGTCGTGGGCGCGCACGGCGTCGGCGGCCTCGGCCACGGTGAGCAGCTCCGGGCCGGCGATGTCCCGGGCGCGCACCGGACCGCTCGGCGGGGTGCCGAGCGCGTGGTCCACCAGCTCGCGGGCGTACCAGGGCACGTCCACCGGCTGGGCGGCGAAGTCCAGGTCGAGGCGGGTGCGCCCGATCGTGGCCATCCGCGCGATGGTGTCCAGCAGGGTGTGGAACTGGGTGGCGCGCACCACGGTGGCCGGCAGCCCGCTGGCCAGCACCGCTTCCTCGGCGCGCACCTTCGCCCGGTAGTACGGCAGCGGGTTGGCGTCGCAGCCGACGATCGAGACGTGCACCAGGTGCGCCGGCTCCGGCATGGTCGCGATCGCACCGAGCAGCTGCACCGTGCCCTCCACGTCCGTGCGCCCCGGGCGTACCTGGCTGCTCGCGCAGTGCACGACGGCGTCCGCACCCACCAGCGCTGCCGCCACACCTTGGCCGGTGGTCAGGTCCACGCCCCAGCGGCGGCTCGCGGGGATGGCCACGTGGCCGAGCTCGCGCACCCGGGCAACCACCTTGCTGCCCAGTCCCCCGGAACCACCGGTGACCACGATGCGCACGCAGAGCTCCTCGCCGTCGACTGTTCTCCCATCATGCGCCCGCTGGCCGGGTGGCGAAAGTGGGCGCGCCCAGGAGGGGGCGAACTCGCGAGCAGTGCTAGCGGCCACGCGAGCCGAAGGTCGCTGCCAGGGCTAGATGCGCGTCCCGCGGGCCTGGCGGCGGATCCGCCGCTGCCACTTGTCCGCCTCGGCGGCCAGCGGGCGGGCCAGGTACTCCCCGAGGGTCACCCCGGCGGCGAGCGCCAGCCCCACCGACACCGCCCGCACGAGCAGGTCCATACCCTCCACCAGGTGCCCGGAGTCGACGATGTTGTACATCGCCCGGTAGATCGCCAGACCGGGCAGGAACGGGGTGATGCCGCAGACCGCGAGCACCATCGAGGGGATGCGGAGCCGGTCGGTCAGGCCGCCGGCGATCAGCCCGACGGTCAGTGCCGCCACGAACGCCGCCGCGGTGGTGCCGAACGGGCCGCTGTCCGGGCTGAGCCCAAAGTAGGAGACCAGGCTGAACATCGCCGAGGCCACGGCACCCACGGCCGCGATCAGCGCGACCACCCGCATCCGGGTGTAGGAGGCGATCGCCCAGGCGCCGGCGATGACGGCGCTGGCGGCCATGGTCACCACCGGGGCCACGCCGCCGCGCGACTCCAGGTCGCCGATGCTCAACGTCACGCCCAGGCGTTGGGCGATGGCCAGCATCAGACCGATGCCGATGATGATGCCGACCGTGGCGAGCACCACCTCGAAGGCGCGGGCGGCGGAGGTGAGCGGGAACCCGGCGATCGCGTCCTCGGCGGCACCGACCACGGACAGCCCGGCCAGCAGCACCATGATCCCGGAGGCCACCACGAGCGAGGGCGGCAGCAGCGCCCGGTCCCAGCCGACGATCTCCTGCCCCCACAGCAGCAGCACCGCCACCAGGGTGGCGATCGCCGCGCCGAGGGTCTGCTGGAACAGGTGGGGCAGGCCGCGGTGACGCAGGAACCGCATCACCCGGTCCACCACCACCGTGGTCAGCGCGGCCACCAGGGAGACCGCCCACCCGCCGCCGAGCAGCACCGCCACCCCGGCGGCCATCAGGCCGAGGGCGGCGGTCACCACCAGCCGGCTGTAGGGGTGCGGGGCGGCCAGGATGGACTCCAGCCGGGCGTGCGCCGTCGGGATGTCCACACCACCGGCGGTCACGTCCGAGACCAGCCGGGAGATCTCGGTCAGCCGGCTGTAGTCGGAGGTGCGGGCGGTGATCACCCGGACCTTGGTGACCGGGTCGTCGTCGCGGTCGATGGTGGCGTGCACCGAGGTGAAGGTGATGTCCACGGTGAGGTTCTTCACGCCCAGCCCGTCGGCGAGGCGGAGCATGTCGATGGTGGCATCGGCGACCGGGGCACCGGTGCCGATCATCGCCTCCCCCACGCGCAGCACGAGCTCCAGCACGGAGCGTTCCTCGGCGGCGCTCAGCCCGCTGTCCCTGCGGAAGCGCACCAGCGGCACGGTGGGCGGACCCTGGCCGACGATCATCCGCCGGGCCTTGTCCCGCAGGAACCGGCCCGGGGCGTCCGGGCGGCGGGGGCGAGCCTGCTGCCGGGGCGGCAGCACCGGGGGGCGCAGCGGCGGCACCGGGGCGGCGGCGGGCACGGAGTCGGTGTCGACCAGCTCGGCCGCCTCCAGCTCACCGGTGCCCACGTGCGCGGCGGGGTCGCCCGAGCGCCCGGGGCGCAGCGTGCGCGCTGGCCGCCGACGCACCGTGGGTCCCGGTCGCACTCGCCTGTTCACACCGTCAAGCGTACGGCTCCACGCCGCCGGCAGCGGGGGCCCACGGGGTGTGATCACGCGCTCGTCACCCGGTCCTCACACGGTGGTCACCGGCGGTGTGGCCGCTCCCACGGCACCGGTGGGTCCGGCCGCACCAGACCGGTCGCTCCGGCCGCACCAGGCGGGTTGGTCAGCGGCGCCGCGTGCCCCGCACCAGGCGCCACGCGGCGGGCAGCACGGCGGCGGCCACCAGACCCTTGATCACCCCGCCGAGCAGGAACGGGGTGAACCCGGCCGCCACCGCCCCGGCCGCGTCCAGCCCGGCGGCGAACGCCAGCCACGGCACCCCGACACCGAAGATGAGCGCCTGCCCACCGAGCCCGAGCAGCAGGGTGCGCCCCGGGCTACGGTCCCAGCCGCGCTCGGCCGCCCAGCCCATCGCGGCGGCGGCGAGCACGAAGCCGAACAGGTAGCCGCCGGTCGCACCGAGCAGCACCTGCGGCCCGGCGGTGCCGTCGGAGAACACCGGCAGGCCGACCGTGCCGACCAGCAGGTACAGCCCCATCGCCGCCGTGCCGCGGCGCAGCCCCATCGTGGTGCCGACGAGCATCACCGCCAGGGTCTGCCCGGTCACCGGCACCGGCGACCCGGGCACCGGGATGCTCACCTGGGCGAGCACGGCGGTGAGCACGACGGCGCCACTCACCAGGAGCGCGTCCCGCACCCAGGTACCGGTCCAGGGGCGCAGCAGGTAGTCATGGGCGGGAACGGGCACTGCAGTCACGAGCGGCTCCTTCTCTCGGGTCATCTCCGGTGGGTGGCATCCCGGTCGCGACACGGCGCCGCGGCGACCGGAGTCCCACCCACGGCCGCCGCCCAGTGTGCCAGG
>CAZMDO010000309.1:0-3382 GCA_964564445.1 uncultured Ruaniaceae bacterium
GCTCACGAGATCGTCGTCCGGCGAACGGAGCCAACACGGGACGAGACGGTCGCGCGAGTGCTCGCTTCTCCGGTGGCTTGCCGCAAGGTCGTGCGTGAGCTGTCCCGACGACTGCGCATCGGTGAGCTAGCCGATTCCCAGTGGCAACCCGTAGTCGCGGAGATCCTCGCCCTCAAGGACACCGCGACTCTTTCACGGACACGGTCCGCCATCATCCCCGGGGCGCCTCGCTGGGAGCGATGAGGATGAAGCGAGGCCACCGCCGCGCCTGGAGTCAGGGCAGCAGGTCCAAATACCTCTTCCGCGCCGGCATGGCATGGATCACCATCTCCTCGCCGCTCTGGAAGACCAGCACCACGGTTTCGAGCAACCGAGCCCTGGTGTCAAAGCCCAGCCGTAGCTCGCGATGCGGCCAGTCGGTCTCCTCCAACGGTTCGATCCACTGGGACCAGTGGGCAGCCTGGATCGCATCGTCCGCCGATATGCCGTGCTTGAGCGCACTTGCATGCACCCTCACGCGGCAAAGTCAGCCAACGCGCGGCGAATCGCCTCTGAGCGAGATAGATGCTCTCGCTCAGCCACGGCGTCGAGTGCGGCGATCTCCTCGGCGGTGAGGCGGACCGCCACGACCTGCATCGGTTCGGCACCACGGCCGGGACGACCGCGTCCCCGCCGCTTGAGCTCCTCGACGTCGTATCCAGCCTCGGCCTCGTCTGCCCACTTCTGAATTTGCTCGTCACTGACCACCAACAAATCGTATAACGAAAATACAATGAGCGCCAGATCGACCCTGCCGCACACCGTTGAGGTAGTTCTCCAGGAGCCGCCCGAACCCGCGGGACCGGCGGACCGGGGCTGTTGGTGGCAGCAGATCTCGCCGACCCTGGGCCACGAGAGGCCCAGCAGGCTCGGGTCCTCATCGGCCACTACGGCCACCCGGCGAGCTCACCACACCTGGGCCGCTACTTCTCCACGCGGAAACCGAGCTTGAGCCCCACCTGCCAATCAGCGATCTCTCCACCCTCGCCCAGGTGCCCACGGATCTCGGTCACCTCGAACCAGTCCAGGTTGCGCACCGTCTGAGTGGCGGAGGCGAGCGCGTTCCGCACTGCCGCCTCCACCCCGTCCGGTGAGGTGCCGACCAGCTCGGACACTGCGTACGTGCGATTAGCCATCATTGCCTCCACGCGTCACACCGGGCGCCGGTCGCCCGGCTGCTGTCCAACCTAGCCTGGTACCTCCACGTGCACGCGGTCAGGGGGTGGTCAGCGAGGCTGCCCTCGTACACGATGGAGGTACCTCCACGTGCGCGCGGTCAGGGGCGGTCAGACCACTCCCGTACCCACCCGCCGGAATCCCCCGCCAGGATGACGCCCCCACGCCCAGATCTCACCTAGGATCGACTGCGTGATCTTCAAGTCCGTGGGCGATGCTCGGCCCTATCCCGACCACGGGCTCCGCACCCCGAAGCAGTGGGCGGAGGTCCCACCGCGCCAGGTGCGCCTCGACGAGCTGATCACCACCAAGTCCACCCTGGACCTGCGCAGCCTGCTCTCGGAGGACTCCACCTTCTACGGCGACCTGTTCGCGCACGTGGTTGCCTGGCGCGGTCAGCTCTACCTGGAGGACGGGCTGCACCGGGCGCTGCGGGCCGCGCTGCAGCAGCGCAACCTGCTGCATGCCCGGGTGCTCGAGCTGTGACCAGCCCGACCGCGACCAGCCCGACCGTGACCAGCCGGTCCGTGACCTGTCTGCAACACCAGCCGTGTAGGTTCGGCACGTGAGCACGCAGCAGTCCCGAGCCCGTGCCCGCGCAGCCAGGCGCCGGCACCTCCAGCAACGCCAGACGGTCATCTTCGGATCCCTGATCGCGGCGATGCTGGTGATCGGCCTGGCCTCCGGCGCGATGTGGGTGGGCATCCTGCCCAGCCCGTTCAGCGTGGCGATCAACTCCCCGGCGCCGACCGCCTCGGCGGCCACCGTCCCCTGCCCGCCCGAGGGTGCCACGTTCGTGCCGCTGGAGGACATCACCGCGAACGTGCTCAACGGCACCAGCCGCAACGGCCTGGCAGCCTCCACCTCCGAGGCGCTCACCGAGCGCGGGGTCACCGTGGACCAGGAGGCCAACGCGGAGAGCCCCTACTCCGGGTCGGTGCAGATCGTGGCCGGTCCGGAGGGTCTCGCGGCCGCCTTCACCATCGCCGAGCTGTTCACCGACGCGGTGATCGAGACCGACTCCCGCGGCGGGGCCACGGTGGACGTGATCCTCGGTGCGAACTTCGAGGCCCTCCGGGACGCGGAGGAGATCGCGATCGACCCCGAGGCTCCCATCCCGGCCGCCACCGACTGCACCCCGCTGTCCACCGCCAGCCCCACGGCCGAGGAGGGCTGAGGTGTCCCTGGCGCCGGACCGCTCGCCCTACGACAACGCCTACACGCTGCCGATGCCGGACCCGGCGGTGACCTTCGCCGGACCCGGCTACTTCACCCCGGCCCCCCGCGCCAGCGCGGCCGCCACGATCGCGTTCGTGTGCGCCCTGATCGGCGTGGTCACGTTCGTGCCGTCGATCGCCGCGGTCGCGCTTGGCGCCCTCGGGCTCCGGCAGACCACCGCGCGCCGGCTGCGCGGCCGAGGCCTGGCCGAGGCAGCCCTCGCCATCGGCGGCATCACCCTGCTCGGCTGGTGCGCGATGTTCGCGGTCGTCTTCCTGATCGACTGAGCTGCCGGTGCGACCCTTCCTGCTGCTGGCCAGCCGCGCCGAGGACGCCGCAGCCGACGCCGAGCACGAGGCGTTCCTGCGCTACGGCGGCCTGTCGGAGGACCAGCTGCACCGGGTGCGGATGGAGGCCGCCCCGCTGCCGCCGATCCACCTGGCGGACTACTCGGGGGTGATCGTGGGCGGCAGCCCGTTCAGCTCCAGCGACCCCGACGAGACGAAGTCACCGGTGCAGCGCCGGGTGGAGACCGAGCTGACCGCACTGCTGGACCAGGTCGTGGCGGCCGACTTCCCGTTCCTGGGCGCCTGCTACGGCATCGCCTCCCTGGGGGCGCACCGCGGCGGGGTGATCGACACCACCTACGGCGAACCGGTCGGTGCCGTGCTCATCGAGCAGACCGAGGCCGGCCGGGCGGACCCGCTGCTGGCCGGGCTGCCGGAGACGTTCCACGCGTTCGTGGGGCACAAGGAGGCCTGCCGGGTGCTGCCGGCCGATGCGGTGCTGCTGGCGACCTCGGCGCGCTGCCCGGTGCAGATGTTCCGGGTGGGGCAGAACGTGTACGCCACCCAGTTCCACCCCGAGCTGGACGCCGACGGGCTGATCACCCGCATCGGGGTCTACGACCGGCACGGCTACTACCCGCCGGACCAGGCGGAGGCGGTCG
>CAZMDO010000310.1:0-3382 GCA_964564445.1 uncultured Ruaniaceae bacterium
GCACGGCGAGCACCGGCGGGCGGCCCGGTCACCGGCACGGCGCCCGGCGGCGGCGCGGCGCCGGGCGGCGGCGCGGCGCCCGGTGGCAGGGCGCCCGGCGGCTGCACCGGGGCCGGCGGGACCAAGCTCGCCAGCACGTCCGCGAGCCAGGCGCGCACGTCCGGGTGCCGCTCAGCGGGGTCGTCGGCGAGGCTGCGGCGCAGCGCCACGCCCAGCGCCGGCGGGAGGTCGGCACCCTCGCACAGCCAGAGCACCAGGCGAGACAGCGACCACAGGTCCGCCCGGGTGTCCACGACCGCCGGCCCGCCGCTGGCCTCGGGTGGCCGGAAGCCGTCGGTGCCGCCGGCCACGGTCAGCCCCGAGCTCATCGCCAGGTCCTTGCACAGCCCCAGGTCGGCGACCAGCAGCCGTTCGTCGGCGGCGATCACCTGCCCGCCGGTGCCGGCACCGGCGCCCGGTCCAGCACCGGCGCCCGGTCCAGCACCAGCGCCCGGTCCAGCACCAGCGCCGGGGACACTGGTCAGCAGCACGTTGCCCGGGCTCAGGTCCCGGTGCACCAGCCGCACCGCGTGCACCGCCTCGAGCGCAGCGGCCAGGGCCTGGGCCACCTCACGCACGTCCGCCACCGAGGCCCGCCAGCCACGGGCCCGCAGCGCTGCCACCCGGGCCTTGAGGGTGCCCCGGTCGGCCAGCTCGAGCACCAGGTAGGGCTGCTGCGCACCGGACTCGCCGATGTCGTAGAGCTGGACCACGTGCGGGCTGCTCACCTTGCGCAGGCTGCGGCCCTCGGCGATGAACCGCTCGCGGATCTCCGGGTTCAGGCTGTGGTTCTCGGCGAGGATCTTCACCACCACCTCGTCCTGCAGCCGCTCGTCGTACCCGCGGTGCACGGTCGCGAACGAGCCGACCCCGATCACCTCACCGAGCCGATAGTGGCCGACCTGACGTCCGGGCGGCATCATCGCGCCGGTCCCGGTTCGGCCAGGGCGGCGGCGACCAGGGCGCGCCCGCGGGCGATCTGGGCCTTCACGGTGCCCAGCGGGCGGCCGAGCCGGTCGGCGATCTCCTGGTAGGGCAGGCTGTGCAGGTCGCGCAGCACCACCGGCTCCCGGTAGAGCTCGGGCAGTGCGGCCAACGCCTCGCGCACCGTGGCACGGGTGGCCAGCATCGAGCTCATCCGCTCGGCGGGGCCCACGTCGTCGGGCGGCAGCGGGTCGGCGGAGCGCTGCCGGCGCAGGTGGTCGACCACCCGGTTGCGCACGATCCGGTGCACCCAGGTGGTCACCTTGGCTGCACCGGAGAAGCTGTGGATGGACTCGGCGACGGAGATGAGCGCATCCTGGGCCACGTCGTCCACGGCCGCAGTGTCCAGCAGCGCGGCACCGGCGAAGGCGCGCACCACGCCGGTGTCGTCGAGGGTCTCGATGAGCAGCTCGACCGCCAGTGCGGAGCCGTCCCGGGCGAGGGTGGCGAGCTCGTCGAGGGCGTCCTCGCCCGGGCTGATCTCACCGAGCGCCACCCGTGCTGCCGTGCCGTCCCCTGCGCGCACCGCTGCCTGCAGGACCGAGAACCGGTCGGTCACCGCACCCCTCCTCGACTCCCACTGGTGGCCCCGATGGTACCGGCAGCGCCCCGGTGGGCCGCCCGCAGCGCCCTCACGCCGGGTCCAGCACCAGCACCGGCCGGGCGCGGCCGGCCTCGTCGGCGAGCAGCGCGATGCCCCGCCCGTGGGGGTCGAAGGCGGCCACCACGTCCGGCCGGCCGGTCGGGTCGAGCTTCTGCCCGTAGCGCACCGCGCGTGCTTCGGCAGCGGTGAGCTGCCGGGCCGGGAAGGTCGCGTGCAGGGCGTCGCTGACGCTCACCAGGTGCAGCCGGTCGGCGTGCGCCTGCAGGGTGCCGGCGGCGGCGACGTCGAAGGGGCCCACCCGGTGCCGGCGCAGCGCGGTCAGGTGCCCGCCGGTGCCCAGCGCCGCGCCGAGGTCCCGGGCGAGGGCGCGCACGTAGGTGCCGGAGGAGCAGTCCACCCGCACGTCCACGTCCAGCACCGCGGTCCCGTCGGCGGCCACCGCGGTACGGGTGGCGCCGACCTCGAAGGTGTGCACGGTGACCGGCCGGGCCGGCAGTGACACCTCCTGCCCGTCGCGCACCCGGGCGTAGGAGCGACGACCGTCCACCTTGATCGCGCTGACCGCGCTGGGCACCTGCTCGATCTCTCCGGTCAGGCCGGCGACGGCGGAGCCCACCCGGGTGGTCAGCTCACCCACCTCGCCGGTCCCCCGGGCACGGGTGATCTCGCCCTCGGCGTCGTCGGTGAGGGTCTCCTGGCCCAGACGTATCGTCGCCGTGTAGGTCTTGTCCGCACCGACCAGGTAGGTGAGCAGCCGGGTGGCGCGGTTCACCCCGAGCACGAGCAGCCCGGTGGCCATCGGGTCCAGCGTGCCGGCGTGGCCGACCTTGCGGGTCCCGGCCAGCCGGCGCATGCTGGCGACCACGTCGTGGCTGGTCCAGCCGGCGGGCTTGTCCACCAGGACCAGCCCGTCGCCGGCGGGGTCAGGGCTGGCGGCGGTCATCGTTCCCGTCGGGCGCGCCCGCGGGCGGCTCGGCGGCGGCACCGCGCTCATCCTCGGCAGCGGCGTCCGGGCCGGCAGCAGCCTGCGCGGGTTCGTCCTCCTCGCCGGGCCGGCGGTAGGGGTCGGACTCGCCGGCGTAGGCGGCACCGGCACGTCGGGCGGCCAGGGCGGCGTCGTCTGCGGCGGCACGGCGCAGCGCGTCCTCCAGGTGCGCGGCGGTCTCCGGCAGGGCGTCGGGCACGAACTCCAGGGTGGGGGTGAGCCGCACGCCGGTGCGCCGACCGACCTCGGAGCGGATCATGCCCTTCGCCGAGGCGAGGGCCGCGGCGGAGGAGGCGCGGTCGTCGTCGTCGCCGAGCACGGTGTAGAACACGGTGGCGTGCTGCAGGTCGCCGGTCACCCGCACGTCGGTGACGGTGACGAAGCCGAGCCGGGGGTCCTTGATCTTGGTGTCCAGCATGGTCGCCACGATCTGCTGGATCGCGTCGGCCAGCTTGCGAGCGCGCGGAGAGTCGGCCATGGGGTGAGTTCCTCGTCTGCTGGGGGCGGTCGGTCCGCCCCGGGTGCGGCACCGGGGGGCACCGCTGGGGATGATGGTGGCAGATCGTCGCCGGGCGGCACCCGCAGGTGCCGCCCGGCGACGAGTCCGGGAGGCGTCAGTCGCGCGGCTTCTCGCGCATCTCGAACGTCTCGATGACGTCGCCCTCGGCGATGTCCTTGTGGCCGAGGCCGATACCGCACTCGAAGCCCTCCCGGACCTCGGTGACGTCGTCCTTCTCCCGCCGCAGCGAGGAGACGGTCAGGTCGTCGGC
>CAZMDO010000311.1:0-3366 GCA_964564445.1 uncultured Ruaniaceae bacterium
AGGGTCGCCGGGGGCAGGGGCAACATTCGTCGTGTGGCCTGGTGCTCCGCTGACCGCAGATGTCAGCGCTGCACCACCGCAAGAATACAGCCTCCCGAGTTCTAGGTGGAAGTGCAACGGGGTGTGGTTGGGGTTGAGGATAGTTGGTGGAAGACCTCGGCTGGGGTGCGCCAGGCGAGGACTTTGCGGGGTCGGTTGTTGATCTCGGTGATGAGTTCATCGAGTTCGTGCTGGGACAGGTCGGCGAAGCTGGTGGCCTTGGGCAGGTATTTGCGGATTCGGCCGTTGAAGTGCTCGTTGGTGCCGCGTTGCCAGGCCGAGTATGGGTCAGCGAAGTAGGTCGGGACTGCCAGGGTGTCGGCCAGGACGTGGTGGAGGGTGAACTCGGGGCCGTTGTCGGTGGTGACCGAGCGCACTGCGTGTGCCGGCAGCTGGGAGTACAAGGCGATCTGAGCGGCCACGGTGGCCTGCGCGGTGGCTGCGGGCAGGCGCACGGCGCACACATAGCGCGAGACCCGTTCGACGGTGGTGTGCAGCACCCCGGTGCCCCGAGCCCCCAGGACCGAGTCGGACTCCCAGTGCGCGAACTCGATACGGTCCTCGACCTGTGGTGGTCGGTCGTGGATGGAGGTGCGCCACTTGATGTGCTCGTGATGGACTCGCCGTCCGCCCCGGCGCCGGCGTTTGCGCTGGCCCCGGGGTAGGTACTCCCACAACCGGCGGTGGGCCTGGGCCGGGTGGTAGATCCAGGCATACAGGGTCTCGAGGCTGACCCGCATGTGCCTATCGTCGGGAAAGTCGATCGGGGCCCGGCCGGCGATCTCCGCCGGGGTCCAGCCCCGCCGCAGCCGGCTGATGACGTAGTCCACCAACCGATCGCGGGCCATCCGGTGGCCCTGGTGGGACCGGGCCCGGCAGGCCTTGGCGTGCTCCTGGGCACGACTGGCCCGGTAGTGGCGCCCGGTCAGCGGTCCGGTCCGCAGGCCCGCTGGCCGGTAAGGGGTATAGGCGGCCGAGGTGTTGCCCGGCCGCCAGGACCGCGACTTCAGCTCTCGGCTGATCGTGGAGGGATGCACCCCGATCCGCCGGGCGATCTCGGCCTGCGGATGGTCCTGATCCAGAAGCTTCTCGATCTGGACCCGATCATCCAACGTCAACTGCTTGTAACCTGTGCTCAAGGAAGCGCAACCCTTCGGGAATCGGACTCAACACCCACACCCTAGAAGGCGTTGCGCTTCCGTTTAGAACCCGGGCCTGGTGGGCGGACGGGCCGCATCCGCTTGCGTGCAGGGCTCCGGCGTGGCACCGCGGGCACTCCGCCTCCCCGCGCCGCCCGCAAGCCCCCGCCGGGCCAGCAGTCCCCCACCGGCCCAGCAGTCCCCCACCGGGCCCGCAGTCCCCCGCCGGGCCCGCACGCCCCACCGGCCAGCAGGCCTCAGCAGGCCCGTATGCTCACACCGGGAGGCATGTGCCGGCGGGCTCGCCGCACGGCGCGGTGGACCCCATGAAGGAGCATCGATGACGATCGAGGACCTGACGTTCGAGGGACCGCACGGTACGGTCCCGGTGCGTCTCTACCAGCCCGAGGGCCCACCGCGTGCCGGGGTGGTGTGGTCCCACGGGGGTGCGTTCGTGACCGGGGACCTGGACATGGCCGAGAGTGACTGGGTCGCCCGCGGTCTGGCTGCCGACGGTCTGCTCGTGGTGGCCGTCGACTACCGGCTGGCACCCCCGCCGGCCTCCTGGTTGCCGTCGTTCGCCGGGCGCAGCGGCACCTCGCACTACCCCGTGGCGGTGGAGGAGGTGGCGGCCGCGTTCCGCTGGGCCACCACCCTCGATGCGCGGGTGCCGGCCACCGCGTGGACCATCGGGGGAGCGAGCGCCGGGGCGAACCTGTCCGCCGGGGCCACGTTGCGACTGATCGACGATGGCGATCTCACGCCGGCCGGTGTGCTCCTGGCCTACCCGATGGTGCACGCCGTGCTGCCGGAACCGTCGGCCGAGCTGGCGGCGAAGCTCGCGGCGCTGGCGCCGGACCAGGCGTTCTCCCGGGAGTCGACGGTCGAGCTCAATCTCAACTACGTCGGCGGTGACCCCGCCCTGCTGGCTGCGCGGTACGCCTTCGCCGGGGACGGTGACCTGACCGGATTCCCGCGCACCATCATCGTCAACTCCGACGGCGACAGCCTGCGCTCCTCCGGTGAGCAGCTCGCCCGGCAGCTCCGCGCCGCCGGAGCAGAAGTCACCCTCGTGCGCGAGGACGGCACCCTGCACGGGCACCTGAACGACCCGGAGAACGAGGGGGCACACCGCACGCTGGGCCGGTTCACCCGGTGGCTGCGCGAGCTGGACACCTCGGCCGCCAGCAGCGGGTGCGAGGCCGTGCCCGCTCCACCCGAGCGGTAGACCCCGCGGTGATCAGAGGGAGAGCCGACGGTCCACCACGTCGCGAGCGATCTCCCGCACCCTGCGGTTGTGGCTGCGGGCGTGCTCGCGCAACCGTTGGTAGGCGGCCTCCACGCTGATGTCGTGGGTCTGGGCGAGGAATCCCTTCGCCTGCTCGATCAGCACCCGGTTCTCCAGGGCGTGCTGGAGCTGGGCGGAGAGCTCGGTCTGCTCGTTCAGGCTGAGCGAGTACACCAGGTAGGCGGTCGCGATGTTCGTCAGCACCCGCGCCGCCCGCAGGTCGGTCTCGGGCCAGTCGTGCGGGCGGCTGTGGTACATGGTCATCGCCCCGAAGGTGCGCCCGCCGAGCTTCATCGGCACGCCCACCACCGACCGTACGCCGACCTGGTCGGCGACCTTCCGGTAGCCGGG
This sequence comes from uncultured Ruaniaceae bacterium, assembly GCA_964564445.1. GTDB lineage: Bacteria > Actinomycetota > Actinomycetes > Actinomycetales > Beutenbergiaceae > Ruania. The sequence goes on from CAZMDO010000311.1 coordinate 2,818, forward strand.
CCAGCGCTGCTCGTTGCGCAGATCGCCCACCACGCACACCTCACCCTCGCGAAACGCGGTCACGCACGGCCCCTCCATGGTGCGTTCCTGGAACGCCTCGAGCGCTCGCAGCTCCGGCGGGACCGCGATGACCGTGCTCATCTGCTCGTCCATCCCGAGCGTGACCCCGCTGCCGGCCAGCTGCAGCAGCCGGGTCAGGTGCGCTGCGAGGTCGAAGAGCGCCTCGTTCACCTCGTACGGGCTCGCTAGCTTCTCGGTGAGCTCCAGGCAGGAGTCGATGAGGTGGTCGTGGTCGTACATCCGAGGTCCTCCGGGTGTTTGTCGGGTGGACCGCCCGGACGCGGTGCACGACGACGGGTTAACGGTAGGACGGGCGCCCGGGTTCTCGCACGTCATCGCCCGCCCCGAGTTGCAGCCGGTCGGCAGCGCCCGCATGCTGCGCAGAGACGCTCCGTGCCGCCCGACCCCCGGGGCGGTCGCGGGCCACTTGCCACCGTGGACGGGAGGGCCGCAGGTGAGCACGATCCCACCACCCGCTCTGGCCACGCT
>CAZMDO010000312.1:0-3362 GCA_964564445.1 uncultured Ruaniaceae bacterium
GTCCGCTCAGCCACTCCTGGTAGGCGGCCAGCCCGATCAGCGCCCCGTCGGTGTGGTAGACGGCCTCGAACACGTACTCGCCGGTCGGCGCCGGGGTGAGGTAGCTGGTGCGCAGCCGCTGGTGGGCCGCCAGCCCGCCGATGTGGGCGATCTGCGTCTCGGCGCGGTACGGGGCGGAGACGAACGCACACCGCACCCGCTCGCCTGCCGCGCGATCGATGCCGGTCACGGCGCCGCTCGTGTCGTGGCGCAGCACCGGGTGGTTGCGGGCCCAGAGGGTCCAGGAGACGCTGCCGGCCACGCTCGGCAGAGCACGGATGATCTCCAGCAGCACGTCGCCGACCAGGGCGTCGGGGTCCAGCTCCACCCGGCGCACGTGGGTCTCGTAGTCGTCCGCCATCGCGACCGAGCTGCGGTCGAGCACGACCGCGACCGGCGGCGCGGGCGGTGGATCCGGTCGAGCGCGCCCGCCGGTATCCCCGCGCCCGCGCCCGCCGGCGGGGTCGCCGGCCGGGCCGGTGCTGCCGGCCGGGCCCGGGCGGTCCACCAGCCTCAGCCCCGCGGCCCGATGTCGCCGATCACCTCGACCACCCGGGTGGAGCCGTCCTCCAGGCTGTACTCCATCCCGACGATCGCGCACCGGCCGGCGTCGACCGCCTCGGCGAGGGTGGCCGAGTAGGTGTGCAGGGTGTGCACGGTGCCGCGCACGTGCGCGGCCACCAGGTCGGCCCGCGGCGCCAGGTGCAGGTCCAGCGGGCTGTGCTCGTCACCGGGTTCCTTCGCCGTGCCGGTGACCAGGTCGGGCATCACCTCGTTGACGATCACCCGCACGAAGTTGTTCGGCAACGACCCGGTCGCCAGCGCCTCCCGGGCCGCCCCGACCGCACCGCAGTTCTGGTGCCCGAGCACCACCACCACGGCGGTGTGCAGCAGGTCCACGCCGAACTCGATCGAGCCGATCGCCCCCGTCTCCACCACGTGCCCGGCGGTGCGCACCACGAACAGGTCACCGAAGCCCTGGTCGAAGATGATCTCGGTGGGCACGCGGGAGTCCGAGCAGCCGAACACCACGGCGAACGGGTCCTGACCCTCGGCCACCTCGCTGCGTCTGCGCCGGTCCCGGCGCGGGTAGTCGCTCTGCCCGGCGACGAACCGGGCGTTGCCCTCCATCAGGGCGTTGAACGCCTCAGCAGGGGTGGTGGGGGTGTGGGTCACTTGGCTTCCTCCAGCTCGCTACGGGTGGGTGGGTTGGCCCCGGCCCGGGAGACCACGATCGCGGCGATCCGGGCGGCGTGGTCCATCGCCGCCCGCACCGTCTCGGCACCGACGGCGTGCAGCCGGTCCCGACGGTCGGCCCCGAGCAGGTCGGCGGACCAGAGCCCGTCGATCAGCCCGGCCATGTAGGAGTCGCCGGCGCCCACGGTGTCCACCACGGTCACCAGCGGCGCCGGCACGAGCACCTCCACGCCGGCCGAGCTGATCCCCAGCGACCCGGACGCGCCGCGGGTGAGCACCACCAGTGCCGGTCCGGCGGCGGCCCACCGGCGCACCGCATCGGTCACGTCCTGGCCGGGGTAGAGCCAGGCGACGTCCTCGTCGGAGACCTTCACCAGGTCCGCACCGGCGACCAGGCGTTCGATCCTGCGCCGCACCGTGCTCGCCTCGCCCATGATCGTGGGCCGGACGTTCGGGTCGTAGCTGATCGTCGCGTGCTCGCGGGCGGCGGCACACAGCTCGGTGATCTCCTCCGCGCTGGGGTGCAGGGTCGCGGCGATGGAGCCGGTGTGCAGCACCGCCACCGAGTCGTCCAGCACCACCTCAGGCACGTGGGAGGTGAGGTCGAAGACGTAGGAGGCTCCGCCGTCGGGAGCAAGGGTGGCGACGGCCGTGGACGTGCGCTCGGCACGCTCCGACCCGGGCACCACGTGCACCCCGCTGGACTCCAGGTGCTCGCGGACCAGGAGGCCGCGGGCGTCCTCGCCGAACCAGGTGGCCAGCTCGGCGGTGCGGTCCAGCCGCGCCAGGCCGAGGGCAACGTTCGCCGGCGACCCGCCCGGATGCTCGCTGACGGTGCCGTCGGCGGCGTGCACCACGTCCACCAGCGCCTCGCCGATCACCAGTGCGCGCTGGTTCACCGGCCCGGCTCGCCGTCGTCGGTCTCGTCGCCGGAACGGCCGGTGTCGGCACCCTCGGCGGTGACCACCGAGTCGCCCTTGGCGGCGGCGAGCCGGTCCCGGGCGGCGTCCAGCCAGCCCTGGCAGCGGTCGGCCAGTGCCTCACCCCGCTCCCACAGCGCGAGGGAGTCCTCCAGCGAGGCCGCGCCGCTCTCCAGCTTGCCGACCACGTCCACCAGCTCGTCCCGGGCCTGCTCGTAGCTGAGCGTGCCCACATCGGGTGCCTGCGAGTTCACGGTGCTCATCCAACCACGTCCTTCTCCTCCGTCCGCCCGCGGCGGACCTCCACATCGAACCGGCCCTGGGCCACCAGGGCCTCCAGCTGTTGCCCCTCGGTCACCTCACCCGGATCGCGGACGACGGCGCCACTGTCGGTGCGCAGCACGGCGTACCCGCGCCGCAGGGTCGCCTCGGGGGAGAGGGTGCGCAGGGCGGTGCGCAGCGCGGTCACCTCACCCCGGGCACGTTCGGTCCGGGTGGCGAAGGCGGTGCGGGCGGCCACCCGCAGCCGGTGCACCTGCTCCGCGCGGGTGGTCACCATCGTCGTCGGGTCGGCCAGCACCGGGCGGGTGCGCAGCGCGGCCAGCCGCTCGTTCTCCAGGTGCAGCCGCCGGGTGAGCGCCTCGGCCATCCGGGTGCGGGCGGCGGCGATGTTGGTCAGCTCCCCGGCCACGTCCGGCACGATCCGCTTGGCGGCATCGGTCGGGGTGGAGGCCCGGTAGTCGGCCACCAGGTCCAGCAACGGGCAGTCCGTCTCGTGCCCGATCGCCGCCACCAGCGGGGTGGTGCACGCGGCCGCGGCGCGCACCATCGTCTCGTTGGAGAACGGCAGCAGGTCCTCCACCGACCCGCCGCCGCGGGCGATGACGATCACCTCGACGTCCTCGTCGGCGTCCAGCTCGGCGATGGCACGGCTCACCTGCGGCACACAGCTGGGCCCCTGCACGGCCACCTCGCGGATCTCGAAGTGCACGTGCGGCCAGCGGGCGCGGGCGTTGACCAGCACGTCGTGCTTGGCCTTCGCGTCCCGGCCACAGATCAGGCCGACCCGGCCGGGCAGGAACGGCAGCGGCCGTTTGCGCTCGGCGTCGAAGAGCCCCTCGGCGGCGAGCACCTTCTTCAGCTCCTCGATGCGGGCGAGCAGCTCACCGATGCCGATGGCGCGCAGGTCGGTGGCGCGCAGGCTGA
>CAZMDO010000313.1:0-3358 GCA_964564445.1 uncultured Ruaniaceae bacterium
GGGCCGGGGCACTGCTGGAGGTGGCGCTGGCGCAGTTCGCCACCGGGGACGGCGCCTTCTACGACACCCCCGCCGACGGGGAGCAGCTGGTGGTGCGGATGCGCGGCACCTCCGACAACGCCGAACCGTGCGGCACCTCGGCGCTGGCGGAGGCGCTGGGGACCTGTGCCGCGCTGACCGGGGAGCACCGGGAGGCCGCTGATGCGGCGATCGGTGCCGGGATGGCGGTGGCGCGGATCGACCCGCGGTTCGCGGGCTGGACGTTGGCGGCGGCGGAGGCGAGCCTGGCCGGCCCGGTGCAGGTCGCGGTGGTCGGGTCGGATGCGGTGGCCGCCGAGATGGCGCAGGTGGTGCGGGAGTCGACCAGTCCGGGACTGGTGCTGGCCGCAGGGCCGGGGGACGGCACCCTGGCCGGCGACGGCACACCGCACCCGCTGCTGGCCGATCGGCCGCTGGTCGGCGGGGCCTCCGCGGCGTACGTGTGCCGCGGGTTCGTCTGCGACCTGCCGGTCACCTCGGTGGCGGCGCTGCGCGAGGCGCTCGCCGGCAGCTGACCCTGCCGAGTTGTCCACAGATCTGTTCCGCGCCGCCCACGAGCGGGCGCGCTGTCCTTGACTGGTGGGGTGATCGACGACGCCCACTCCGCCCCCGTGACCATCGACAGTGGGCGCTGCCCCAGATCAGCGCCGAGCCGCGCGCGCCCGGCGCCCGTCCGGCCGCGCGCCGGCCGCGCGTTCACCGCCGCACACCCCGGCCCAGGGCGGGCCCGAGGGCGACCCGCGCCGGCTGCGCTGCGGCGCACGGCCGGCCTGGTGGCGGCGGGCGTGGCGGTCGTAGCGTTTACCGCCGGCTGCACCATGCCCCGCGAGCTCGGTGCCGCGCAGCGTCCGGCGGAGACTGCGGCCGAGGTGGTCTGGGAGCGGGAGCTGCCGGTGGTCAGCGGCGTGGTCGCCACCGAGGACGTCGCCGTGGTCTACACCGCCACCGAGGAGGGCGCGCTCACCCTGGTCGGGGTGAGCACGCAGGACGGCAGCCCCCTCTGGGAGCACCCGGCCGGCCGGGGCGCCGTGCGCCCCTCGCTGTCGGAGATCACGCCGACGGTCTTCGTCCGGGACGACCAGGTGCTGGTCGCCTACCTGGAGCCCGACCCGCCGGCCAGCAGCACCTCCCTCGCCCGGAACAGCCTCATCATCGCCGACCTGGAGACCGGGGAGACCGTCGGGCAGACGGAGGACCTGTACTTTTCCTCCTCCCCCGAGCGCTGCTCCGACCGGCCGTCCGTGTGCGTCTGGGCTGCGCACGACGGGCGGTTCGACCGCGCGTTCCTCGACCTCGACACCATGACGCTGCGCACCCACCCGTACCAGTTCCAGGACCACTCCGGCACGAGCGGGGTCGAGGCTGCCGAGCACTCCTCCGGATGGCAGCTGGTGCACGCGACCGACGACGGCTCCTGGACCCGAGCAGTGGCGGACCTACCGGGCGGCTCGGACGTGACCTCGCTCAGCGCGGCCATCCCCGGTGACGACGTGGACTGGCTGGCCGTCATCCTGCGCGACCTCTCCGGGCAGGGCCCGGAGGCGACCAGCGTGGCGCTGGCGGAGGACACGATGATGCTGCTCGACGCCGAGAGCGGGGAGGTGGTCTGGTCCGGCGAGGGCTATGCCCGGGAGTGCCCGACGGTCTACCTGAACGCCGGGGTGCGCTGCCGTGCCTCGGGAGTGAAGAACCTCGACGGTGGCGATGACGTCTACGCCGACCTCGACCTCACCCTGGAGGGGTTCACCGCGGACGGCAGGACCACCTGGACGCTGCCGCTGGGCGCTGACCCGGGCCCGCTCACCGGTGCTGGCCCGAGCGCGCCGGGCGACTGGCTGGTGCTCACCACTGCCGAGGGGACCGTGCTGCTGGACCCGGACAGCGGCCGCACGATGCCGGTGCCGACCGGCTGGACGTTCCTGTGCGGGCAGACCGCCGAGGTCCCCACCTCCGTGCACTGGGACATCGAGGAGCCGGAGGAGGACACCTGGTCCGGTGGCACCCTCTACTCGGTGTGCACGGCGGACGGCACCGAGATCGACGGTCCGCCGTCCCTCGCCGCGGTCCACGCCGAGGGCGTGCAGAGCGGGGCCGTGACGATCGTCGCCCACCCGGGGCGCCTGGTCGCCTACGACGTCGCCGACGAGGAGGACGAGCCCACCCCGGAGCCCACATCCTCCGGCCGGAGCGCGTGAGGGTCAGCCGGCGGGCGCGGTGGGTCAGCGGCCGGGGAGCAGGCAGCACTCGTTGCCGCCGGGGTCGATCAGCACCGTCCACGGCAGCGGGCCCCAGTCGTGCGCAGCGAGGCTGGCGCCGCCGGCGAGCAACCGGTCGAGCACGGCGTCGTGGTCCTCGCCCGGCCCTACCCGCAGGTCCAGGTGCATCGGGTTCTTGCCGCGCTTGGGCTGCACCGGGTCGCAGAAGACCAGCCGCGGTCCGGTGCCGGAGGGGTGCCGGAGCGTGTACGCAGCCTCGGGGCGCCACCCGGTGGCCCCGCGCCAGAACGCGAACGCGGCGTCCTTGTCGTCGGCGTCGATCGGGATCGCGGCCACCGGGCCGGTACCCACCTGCTCCGCCTCGCCGGGCACCACGCAGAACGCATAGTCCTCCGGGTCGGTGAGCACCACCCCAGGCACATGGCCCTGCCCGAGGTCCACCGGCCGGGCACCGAGCTCGACCAGCTGCCGGGCCTGCTCCAGGTGCTGCGGCCCGCCCTGGACGTCCAGGTGCAGCCGGTGCGGCCGCGGCAGGTGCTCGGCCACCGGCACGAAGTCGAGGAACAGCTCGAAGGCGCCGGGCAGGGAGAGGCGAGTGCCGTCGTCGCCCTGGTAGGTGACCGGCGCCTCCAGCGCCACGGACCAGAACCCGGCGAGCCGGGCGGGGTCCTGCGCGTCCACCACGATGGAGTCCAGGTGCGGCATCTGTTCAGCGTGCCTCCCGCCGTCGCAGCAGGCAACGGGAGCACCGGCACCGGTACCCCTGCACGGCCAGGCGACCGGGCAGGGGTACCGATGGCGGGGGTGGTCTCAGACCTGCTTGCGCAGGCTGAAGCCGGTGCCCTGCTCGGTCTCGGTGGCGTCCAGCTCCTGGGAGTCGAGCATCGGGGCGGTCTCCTCGGCGACGAACACGCGGGCGCCGTCGTCGTCGATCACCTGGTCCCCGACGGCCGGCTCCGGGGAGAGGGCCATCTGCAGCTCGGACCCGCCTTCGGACATGGCGATGCGGACACCGCCGTCCTCCGGGAGCCCTGCCTCGCTGGTGAGGGTCTTGATCGCGGTCTGGGCGTTCTCGGTCAGGGTGAGCATGTCTGCTCCCTCGT
>CAZMDO010000314.1:0-1918 GCA_964564445.1 uncultured Ruaniaceae bacterium
CGCAACCCCAGTTTTGCCAGCACCTTACCCACATGAGTCTTTACTGTCGCCTCGGACACGTACAAACGAGACGCAATTTCTGAGTTCGACAGGCCCTCGGCGATGGCCAGCAGCACCTCGTGCTCCCGTGCGGTGAGCTCGCCGGCGGGCTCCGAGTGCGGTGCCGCGGTGCCGGGTCCCGTGCTCTGCGCGGGTAGCCGGTCGGCGAACATCTCCAGCATCCGCCGCGTGATCCTGGGCGAAACGACCGCATCACCGCTGTGCACGGTGCGGATCGCGGCGACCAGCTCGCTCGGCTCGGAGTCCTTCAGCTGGAATCCGGAGGCGCCCGCGCGCAGCCCGGCGAAGGCGTACTCGTCCAGGTCGAAGGTGGTGAGGATTATCACTCTCACACCCGGCAGCTCGGTGGTGATCTGGGCGGTGGCATCGATGCCGTTCGTGCCCGGCATGCGCACGTCCATCAGCACCACGTCCGGGTCCAGCTCGCGTGCCATCCGCACCGCTGTGGCACCGTCGGCGGCCTCGCCGACCACCTGCAGGTCGTCCTCGGCCTCGAGCACCATCCGGAAGCCGAGGCGCAGCAGGGACTGGTCGTCGACCAGCAGCACCGAGATCATCTGCTGGCCCCGTCGGTGTCGTCGGGAACGCGCAACCGCGTGGTCATCGTCCACCCGCCCCCGTCCGGTCCGGCCTCCACGGTGCCATCGTAGACGGCGGCGCGCTGGCGCATGCCGACCAGTCCCTGACCGCTGCCGGCACGGGCGTCACGCGGCCGCGTGGACCGGCTGTTGTGCACTGTGATCGCCACCGCGCCAGGGGTCTGGGTACCCTCGGGCGGGGTGTAGGTGACCGTCACGGCGATGTCCTGGGCGCCGGGCGCGTGCCGGAGCACGTTCGTCAGGCCCTCCTGCACCACCCGGTAGATGGTCAGCTGCAGCCCGGCCTCCTCCGGCAGCGGTGGCCCGGTGTGGCTGTAGGCGACCTGCAGTCCCGCGGCACGGAACCGGTCGATCAGGTCCTCCAGCGCCGGTGCGCCGGGCTGCGGGCTGAGCGCGGCCTCGGCATCGGTGGGTTCGGCGCGGAGCACGCCGAGGATGCGGCGCATGTCGGTGAGGGCGGAGCGGCCCGTGCGGGAGAGCTCGGTGAGCGCGGTGGCCGAGCGCTCCGGGGTCTTGGCCAGGCTCGCCTGTGCGCCATCGGCGAGGGCAACCATCACCGAGAGGCTGTGCGCCACCACGTCGTGCATCTCCCGGGCGATCCGGGCGCGTTCCCCGGCGGCGGCGAGCAGCTCGCGCTGGTCCCGCTCCAGGCGGAACTGGTTCGCCTGGTCCACCAGGCGCTGGATCTGCTCGCGCCGAGCGCGCACGTTCAGCCCGATGGCGACCGCGATCAGCCAGACCACCAGCAGGGACGCGATGTTGCTGACCAGGAACTGGGTCCGACCGATCGGCGGCACGCCCACGGCGCCGAGCACCGCCGGATCGCCCCACACCAGCAGCCCGAGGCTGTAGACGACGGTCGCGCCGACCAGGCCGAGCCAGCCCGGTCGGGTGCCGCGCACCGTCACCACCGCATAGAGCGTGAACGCGACCGCCAGGTCCACATCGCCCACGGAGCCGAACACGGACATGCCCACCACACCGAGCGCGAGCAGCAGCCCGAGCAGGACGATCGGGTGCTTGCGGCGCCACATCAGGCCGCCGGCGGCGAGCAGGGTGATGGCCAGCTGCGGCCAGCCGAAGCCGACCATCGTGGTGGTGAACACCATCGGCAGCAGGAAGCAGAGCACCACCACCAGGTCCATCACCCACGGGTGGGCGCGCACGAACCGGCGCACTGGGCCGCGGCGGGCGAAGTCCTCCTCGACCGCCTCCGGCGGGGGCGGGGCGTTGCCCGGGTGCGTGCCGCCGTCGGGCGG
>CAZMDO010000314.1:2018-3343 GCA_964564445.1 uncultured Ruaniaceae bacterium
CCCGGGTGCGTGCCGCCGTCGGGCGGGCCGGGCACACCAGACGCCGGCGAGCTGGTGCCCGCCGGCGTCTGCCCTCCGTGTGTGCTCAGGCGTCCCTCCGGCGCAGGAGCACGGCAGCGGCCGCCATGATGACGACCACGTAGATGGCCAGCACCCCGAAGCCCTGCCACGGGCCGAGGGTGCCCCCGTCGATGGGGTAGGTGGTGATCAGGCTGCCGGCAGACATCGGGAAGTACTCGGAGATGTCCTGGAACCAGTCCACCGTGATGAACTGCCCCAGCAGCGGCAGCATCAGCAGCAGACCGAGCACCGCACTGATCCCGGCCGCCGCGTGCCGCAGCAGCGCACCGATGCCCAGGGCGAACAGCGCGATCAGTGTCAGGTACAGCGGCGCCCCGAACAGCACCCGGATCGTCTCGGAGTCGCTGAGGTCCGGGACCGCCCCGTGCGGCTCGAGGATCGGGATCGTCACGGCGTAGGCGATCGCCACGCTGACCAGCCCGGTGACGAACGCCACCACCGCCACCAGCAGCGACTTGGCCCACAGCACCGGCAGCCGGGTGGGCACCGCGGCCAGGGTGGAGCGGATCTGCCCGGTGGAGTACTCGCCGGTGATGGTGAGCACGCCCAGCACGGTGATCACGATCTGGCCGAACACCCAGCCGGAGTTGATCATCCCGGCCCCGTCGCGCGGGCCGAAGTCGGGGATGCCGGCGTCGGCGGGGATCTCCCCGGAGGCGACCATGTTCGCCGTGGCGGCGATGCTGACCGCGCCGAGCAGCGCGATGCCGACCATGGCCAGGACCGTCACGCCGATCGTCCACGGGGTGGAGCGCAGGGTGGTGAACTTGATCCACTCCGAACGGAGCACCCGGCCGAAGCTGACGTGGGCACCGGCCATCGGGTCGGTGCGGCGGGAGGCGGCGACGGCGGTCACTGCAGGGCTCCTTCGGTGTGGGCGACGTCCGCGGAGTGGTACTCCACCTCGTCGGCGGTCAGGGTCATGAACGCGTCCTCCAGGGAGGCTCGCTGCGGGGTGAGCTCGTGCAGCACGATGCCGGCGGAGGCTGCGGCCTCACCGACCTCCGGTGCGGTCAGGCCGGCGACGTCCAGCAGCGAGTCCTCCATCGAGGTGACGGTCACGCCGTCGCGCTGCAGCCGGGCGGCCAGCTCGCTCGCCTGCGGGGAACGCACCCGCACGGTGGCGCGGGTGGAGGAGTCGATGATCTCCTGCACCGGACCCTGGGCGATGATCCGGCCGCGGCCGATCACGATCAGCTCGTCGGCGGTGATCGCCATCTCGCTCATCAGGTGCGAGGAGAGGA
>CAZMDO010000315.1:0-3342 GCA_964564445.1 uncultured Ruaniaceae bacterium
GTGACCACCAGCTCGGCGGGGGTGTAGGTGCGCTGGTAGTGCTCGTAGACGGCCGAGCGCGGTACCGCCTCGATGGTCTCCGGGGTGCCGCCGATGGGCCGGCCCAGCGGGTGCTGGCCGAACACCTGGCCGGCGAAGCGCTCGTGCGCGACGTCCCCGGGGTCGTCCTCGGTCATGGCGAGCTCTTCGAGGATCACCTGGCGTTCGCTGGCGAACTCACCCTCGTCCAGCAGCGCGGAGGTGACCATGTCCACGATCACGTCGGTGGCCATCGGCACGTCCGCGTCCAGCACGCGCGCGTAGTAGCAGGTGTGCTCCTTGCCGGTGGCGGCGTTCGCCTCGCCACCGACCGCGTCGAAGGCTGAGGCGATCGCCATCGCGTCCCGGTTCGGGGTGCCCTTGAAGAGCAGGTGCTCCAGGAAGTGGGTGGAGCCGTGGTGGCCGTCGGTCTCGTCCCGAGAACCGACGGCCACCCAGGCACCGAAGGTGGCCGAGCGCTGACCGGGCATCGCCTCGGTCAGCACCCGGATTCCGCCGGGCAGCACCGAGCGGCGCACCTGGGCGCCGGCACCGGTGTCCACCCGTACCTCCACGCCCGGCGCGCCCGCCGGGCCCAACGGCAGCTGTGGCACTGCAGGCTCAGGCGCCGGAGGTCGCCGGCTCTTCGGTGACCACGTGCAGGGAGAGCTTGCCGCGGTCGTCGATCTCGGCGAGCTCCACCTCGATCTTCTGGCCCACGGAGAGCACGTCCTCCACGCTCTCGATCCGCTTGCCACCCACCAGCTGACGGATCTGGGAGATGTGCAGCAGACCGTCCTTGCCCGGGGACAGGGACACGAACGCGCCGAAGGACATGATCTTCACCACCGTGCCGATGAACCGCTCCCCCACCTCGGGCATCTGCGGGTTGGCGATCGCGTTGATCGCCTGCCGCGCCGCCTCGGCGGACGGGCCGTCGACGGCGCCGATGTAGACCGTGCCGTCGTCCTCGATGGTGATGTCGGCGCCGGTGTCCTCCTGGATCTGGTTGATCATCTTGCCCTTCGGGCCGATGACCTCACCGATCTTGGCGACCGGGACCTGCACGGTGATCACCCGCGGCGCGGTCGGCGCCATCTCGTCCGGGACCTCGATGGCCGCGGCCATCACGTCCAGGATGTGCAGCCGGGCCTCGCGGGCCTGGGTGAGCGCACCGGCGAGCACGTGCGCCGGGATGCCGTCCAGCTTGGTGTCCAGCTGGATGGCGGTGACGAACTCCCGGGTGCCGGCGACCTTGAAGTCCATGTCGCCGAAGGCGTCCTCGGCACCGAGGATGTCGGTCAGCGCCGCGTACTCGGTCTTCCCGTCGATGGTGTCGGACACCAGACCCATGGCGATACCGGCGACCGGGGCGCGCAGCGGCACACCGGCGTTCAGCAGCGACAGGGTGGAGGCGCACACCGAGCCCATCGAGGTGGACCCGTTCGAGCCGAGGGCCTCGGAGACCTGGCGGATCGCGTAGGGGAACTCCTCCCGGCCCGGCAGCACCGGCACCAGGGCGCGCTCGGCGAGCGCACCGTGGCCGATCTCGCGGCGCTTGGGGCTGCCCACCCGGCCGGTCTCACCGGTGGAGTAGGGCGGGAAGTTGTAGTTGTGCATGTACCGCTTGCGGGTCTGCGGGGAGAGGGTGTCCAGCTGCTGCTCCATCTTGAGCATGTTCAGCGTGGTCACGCCCAGGATCTGGGTCTCGCCGCGCTCGAACAGCGCCGAGCCGTGCACCCGCGGCACGACCTCCACCTCGGCGGACAGCGGGCGGATGTCCCGCAGGCCGCGACCGTCGATGCGGAAGGAGTCGGTGAGGATGCGCTTGCGGATCAGCTTCTTGGTGACGGCGCGGTAGGCGGCGGACAGCTCCTTCTCCCGGCCGTCGAAGCCCTCCTGCAGGGCGCCGAGCATCTGGTCCTTGATCTCGTCCATGCGGCTCTCGCGCTCGGCCTTGCCGGCGATGGACAGCGCCTCACCGAGACGCTCGGCCACCTCGGCCTCCACCGCGGCGTAGGCGTCGTCGGCGTAGTCGGGGAAGAGCGGGAACTCCTGCACGTCCTTGGCGGCCTGCCCGGCCAGCTGACGCTGGGCCTCGACGAGCACGCGGATGAACTTCTTGGACTCCTCCAGACCCTGGGCGACCACCTCTTCGGTGGGGGCGCCCACGCCCTGGTCCTTGATCAGCGACCAGGCGTTGTCGGTGGCCTCGGCCTCGATCATCGCGATCGCGACGTCCTCGGAGCCGTCCTCAGCGGTGACCACGCGGCCGGCGACCACCATGGCGAACACGGCGCGCTCGAGCTCGCTGTAGCGCGGGAAGGCGATCCACTGACCGTCCACCAGGGCGAGCCGGGTGGCGCCGACCGGGCCGGAGAACGGCAGACCGGAGATCTGGGTGGACATGGACGCACCGTTGATGGCGAGCACGTCGTAGGCGTCGTCGGGGTGGATGGCCAGCACGGTCTCCACCACCTGGACCTCGTTGCGCAGGCCCTTGACGAACAGGGGGCGCAGCGGGCGGTCGATCAGCCGGCAGGCCAGGATCGCCTCGGTGGACGGGCGACCCTCCCGGCGGAAGAACGAGCCGGGGATCTTGCCGGCGGCGTACTGGCGCTCCTCGACGTCCACGGTGAGCGGGAAGAAGTCGAAGTGGTCCTTCGGGTGCTTCCCGGCGGTGGTGGTGGACAGGACCATGGTGTCCTCGTCCAGGTAGGCCACAGCGGACCCGGAGGCCTGCTTGGCGATCCGGCCGGTCTCGAACCGGACGGTACGGGTGCCGAAGGAACCGTTGTCGATGACGGCTTCGGCGAACTTGATCTCGGGACCCTCCACGGGTGCCCTCCTTTGGTGATCTCGTCGCGGCCCGGCGGTCATCGATCGAGGCCCACGGACCGTTCGGGTCCGGAGGCCACTACCGAGGACCATCGGCGTCCGCGGCTGTGGGTGTGGCGACTATCTGCAGTTGTCGGATGAAGTTGTCTGCCGGACCTCCTGGTCCGGTGGGCGCGCTGCCCGCATGACGAACCGGCCCGGACCCCACGGGTCCGAGCCGGCCATCGGGTCAGCGGCGCAGGCCGAGACGCTCGATCAGCGAGCGGTAGCGCTCGATCTCGGTCTCCCGCAGGTGCTTGAGCAGGCGACGACGCTGACCGACCAGGAGCAGCAGACCCCGACGTGAGTGGTGGTCGTGCTGGTGCTCCTTGAAGTGCTCGGTGAGGTCCTTGATGCGCTGCGTGAGCAGCGCCACCTGGACCTCGGGGGAACCGGTGTCGCCCTCGTGCGTGGCGTACTCGGCGATGATCTGCTTCTTGACGGTGG
>CAZMDO010000316.1:0-3323 GCA_964564445.1 uncultured Ruaniaceae bacterium
CCTCGGTGACGTCGTCCTTCTCCCGCCGCAGCGAGGAGACGGTCAGGTCGTCGGCGATCACCACACCGTCGCGCAGCAGGCGTGCCTTGCTGTTGCGGCGGATGGTGCCCGAGCGCACGATCGAACCGGCGATGTTGCCGAACTTGGAGGACCGGAACACCTGACGGATCTCCGCGGTACCGAGCTGGACCTCCTCGAACTCGGGCTTGAGCATGCCCTTGAGTGCGTTCTCGACGTCCTCGATGGCGGCGTAGATGACCGAGTAGTACTTGATCTCGACACCTTCGCGGTCGGCGATCTCGGCGACCCGCTCGGCGGGGCGCACGTTGAAGCCGATGATCACCGCGTTGTCCACGGTGGCCAGGTTCACGTCGTTCTGCGTGATCGCACCGACACCGCGGTGGATGATGCGCAGGTCCACCTCGTCGCCCACGTCGATCTTGAGCAGTGCGTCCTCGAGTGCCTCGACGGCACCGGAGACATCGCCCTTGAGGACCAGGTTGAGGGTCTCCACCTTGCCCTGCTCGAGCGCCTGCGTGAACTCCTCCAGGGAGATCCGCTTACGCCGCTTGGCGAGGGTGGCGGCCCGTTCGGCGGCCTCCCGCTTGTCCGCGATCTGGCGGGCGGTGCGGTCGTCGGGGGCCACCAGGAAGGTGTCCCCGGCGCGCGGCACCGAGGTGAGGCCGAGCACCTGCACCGGACGGGCCGGACCGGCCTCGGTGAGGTTCTCGCCGTGCTCGTCGAACATCGCCCGGACCCGGCCGTGCGCCGTACCGGCCACGATCGCGTCCCCGACGTGCAGGGTGCCGGACTGCACCAGCACCGTGGCGACCGCTCCGCGGCCCTTGTCCAGGTTCGCCTCGATGGCCACACCGCGCGCGTCCTTGTCCGGGTTGGCGCGCAGCTCCAGGGCGGCGTCGGCGGTGAGCAGCACGGCTTCGAGGAGCTCCTCGATGCCCATCCGCTGCGTCGCCGAGACGTCCACGAACATGGTCTCGCCGCCGTACTCCTCGGCCACCAGGTTGTACTCGGTGAGCTGCTGGCGGATCTTGTCCGGGTTGGCGTCCGGCTTGTCCACCTTGTTCACCGCGACCACGACCGGCACGTTCGCCGACTGGGCGTGATTGAGGGCCTCGATGGTCTGCGGCATCACCCCGTCGTCGGCAGCGACCACGAGGATCGCGATGTCGGTGACGTCGGCACCACGGGCACGCATGGCGGTGAACGCCTCGTGACCGGGGGTGTCGATGAAGGTGATGGCGCGCTCGTCGCCCTCGTGCTCGGTCCGCACCTGGTAGGCACCGATGTGCTGGGTGATGCCACCGGCCTCGCCGGCCACCACGTCCGTGCTGCGGACCGCGTCCAGCAGCCGGGTCTTGCCGTGGTCGACGTGACCCATCACGGTCACCACCGGCGGGCGGGGGGTGAGGTCCTCGTCGGACTCGGCAGCCTCCTCGGCGGCCAGGTCGATGTCGAAGGACTCGAGCAGCTCGCGGTCCTCGTCCTCCGGGGAGACGATCTCGATCACGTAGCCGAGCTCGGCACCCAGCGTCTGGAAGGTGTCCTCGTCCAGGGACTGGGTCGCGGTGGCCATCTCACCGAGGTGGAAGAGCACCGTGACCAGGCTGGCCGGGTTGGCATCGATCCGGTCGGCGAAGTCCGCCAGCGAGGCGCCGGCGCGGATCCGGATGACGGTGCTGCCGTCACCACGAGGAACCTGCACGCCGCCGATCGACGGTGCGGACTGCTGCTCGAACTCCTGCCGCTTCGCACGCTTGGACTTGCGCCCGCGGACCGGGCGGCCTCCGGCGCGCCCGAAGGCACCCTGGGTGCTGCCCCGGCCGCCGCGCCCGCGACCGCCGAAACCGCCGCCGGGACGGGGACCGAAGCCACCACCGCCGCCGCCACCAGGACCGCCGCCACGGCCGCGACCGCCACCACCGCCACCACCGCGGGTGGGGGCACCGGGGCGACCGACCGAGCTGCGGCCGGGCATCATGCCCGGCGTGGGCCGCACGCCACCGGGACGCGGACCACCGCTGCCGCTGCCGGACCGGCCCTGACCGCCACCGGGACGCGGACCACCGCCGCCGCTGCCGGACCGGGCCGGAGCGCCGGGGCGCGGACCACCGGGGCGCGGCATCCCCTGGGAGGATGCGAACGGGTTGTTCCCCGGGCGGGGACCGCCGCTGCCCGGGCGGCCCTGACCGCCGCCGGGACGGGGGGCGCCACGGCCCTGCCCGGGACGCGGGGCGCCCGGGCGGGGCATCCCCTGGGAGGACGCGAACGGGTTGTTCCCCGGGCGGGCGGACCCGGAGCCGGCGCCGGGCTTGGGACCGGGACGGGCACCGGGCTTCGGGGCGGCCGGGGTGGGCCGCTCCGCAGCCGGGCTCTCCGTCTCGGCCGCCGGGGCGGCCGGAGCCTCGGACTGCTCCGCTGCCGGGGGCTGCTGCTCGGCGGACGGCGCAGGTGCTTCCTGCGCACTGGCCGGCTCGGGTGCTGCGGGCTTCTTCGGGGTGGGCTTCGCTGCGCCGCTGGCGGTCTTCTTCGCCGGTGCGGTCTTCTTCCCCGGTGCCTTCTCGGCTTCCGGCTGGGCAGGGAACGCCTCCCGCAGACGGCGCTGCACCGGCGGTTCGATGGTCGATGACGCTGACTTCACGAACTCACCGAGCTCGGTCAGCTTCGCCATCACGGTCTTGCTGTCGACGCCAAGCTCTTTCGCGAGCTCGTGGACGCGGACTTTTGCCACAACTCTCCTGTCTCGGCCCATCTGCGAGGCAGGGAGGACCGTCTTAGTGGTGCGTGTTCATCGCAGGGTGCTCATCGGGTGCCCATCGGCTTCTGACCCGCTCTCTTGTTCGATGACCAACGGTTCGTGCGTGGTGTTCTGGTCGAACCACTCCACCACCGCCGAGTGCTCGACCGGGGCCGGTACTCGCAGTGCCCGGGCCAGGGCCCGGCGGGTGATGGCGCGCTCCAGGCAGTGCGGCTGCGGGTGCAGCCACGCTCCCCTGCCTGGCGCGCTCCCGCTCGGATCGACGACCACGGCGGGTGCCGGGACCGATCGATCCACCACGAGGCGTACCAGGCTGGACCGTGGGTCCCGTACCCGGCATCCCACACAGGTGCGCACAGGAGCGGCGGTGGAGCTCGTCATGTCTGCGATCTCTCGTCGACTCCCGGGCACACCACGGACCTTGAGGCCCATGGCAGGGTGCTGGGGCAGGTGACCCAACGGAAAACTATACTACTCGGCATCCGGGTCCGCCCGCGTGCCACGGCGACGTGGGCGAGGTTACGTCTGCGGCGGTCAGTCCCCCGGG
>CAZMDO010000317.1:0-3305 GCA_964564445.1 uncultured Ruaniaceae bacterium
CAGGTTGCGGTGGGCGAGGAACGTCTCGGTCGCCGCCTCGGTCATCGCTGGGTGCTCACCTCCTGTGCCGCACCGCCGGTGCCATCACCCTGTGCCGCACCGCCATCCTGTGCCGCACCGCGGGTGCCGGCCAGCCTACGGCGCCGGCCGGGGTCGGTCATCCAGCCGTCGATGCGGCCCGGGTGGCGGGCCTCGAACCGCAGCTGGACCAGCGTGCCGGAGCAGATCAGCTCCTTGACCGCGGCCCCGGGGCGGCCGGTCAGGTGCACCGGCACAGCGGCGTCGTTGCGGCGGGTGACCTGCAGCAGACCGGCGCGCCGGCCCACGCTCAGGCACAGGCTCACGAACGCCACCCCGATCGGGCGTGGCTGCTGGCCGGCGATCCGGGCCAGCACGGTCTCGGCGGCCTGCGGGCCGAGCTGCACCGCGGCCTGGCAGCTCATCCGCAGCGGCAGGTCCGAGGGTGCGGCGGCGTCCCCGGCGGCCACGATGCGGTCGTCGTCGAGGCTGGTGAGGGTCTCGTCGGTGCGCAGCCGGCCGGCGGCATCGACGCTCAGGCCGGAGCGGGCGGCCAGGTCCGGCAGCCCGAAGCCGGCGGCCCACACGGTCAGGGCGCTGGGCAGGCGGCGGCCGCCGGCCAGCTGCACCTCCTCGGCGGTCACGGCGAGTACGGCCGCGCCCTCGAGCACCCCCGCCCCGAGCCGGCGCAACCGGCGCAGCAGCCAGCGCCGGGCCCGCGGGTGAAGCGAGGCACCGACCGGTCCGTCGCTGACCACGGAGACGGCGTGCCCGCCCTCGGCCAGCTCCGCGGCGGTCTCGATCGCGGTCGGCCCGCCGCCGACCACGGTGACCGGGGCGCCGGGGTGCAGCGCCTGCAGGGCGGTGTGCAGCCGGTCGGCCTCCTCCAGGGTGCCGACCCGGTGGGCGTGCTCGGCCGACCCGGGCACCTGCCCGCCGGCGCTGGTGGAGCCGGCCGCGTAGACCAGGTAGTCGTAGCCGAGCGCGGTGCCGCCGGCCAGCTCGACGCGGCGGGCGGCGGGGTCGATCCGGGTGACGGTGTCGACCACCAGGCGCACCCGCTCGGCGAGCACGTCGGTGAAGTCGTGCGCGGGGGCGTGGCTCTGGCTGAGCAGCTGGTGCAGCCGGATGCGCTCGACGAACTGCGCGCGCGGGTTGACCACGGTGACGTCCACGTCCTCGCGGCGGGTGAGCCGGTTGGCGGCCATCACGCCCGCGTAACCGCCGCCGATCACGACGGCGTTCCTCCGGGTGGTCATGGGAACCTCCTTGGTATCGGGTCACCCATGGGACACCGGCCACCGCCCGGGTGTGACACCCCACCCGGGGTGAGTGGCGGGCCCCGGTGCGGCGCGCTCGCCCCGGGGAGCTGCGCCGTCGGGCGGTGCCTGGGGGAGCGGCTGGTCCGGGTGCGGCCGGTTGGGGCGGGTGGGTTGCGCCGTCGGGCGACGCCTGCGCTCAGCGCACCGCCTTGGCCAGGGCGTCCATCACCTGGTGCAGCTCGTCGGCGGTCACGCACAGCGGCGGGGCCAGGCGGATCGTGTGGTCGTGGGTCTCCTTGGCGATCACACCGTGGGCCGCCATCCGCTCGCTCACCTCCCGGCCGCTGCGCTCGGCCACGTCCACCCCGAGCCACAGGCCCAGGCAGCGCACGTCGGTGACCAGACCCTCGTCGAGAAGCTCCCCGGCGCGGCCGGCCATGATCGGGTGCAGCTCGCGGGCGCGCTCCTGGTACTCCCCGGTGGCCAGCAGCCGGCTCACCGCCAGGCCCACCGCGCTGGCGACCGGGTTGCCGCCGAAGGTGGACCCGTGCGTGCCGGCGGTGAGCACGCCGAGCACGTCGGCCCGGCCGACCACCCCGGAGGAGGGCACGATCCCGCCGCCGAGGGCCTTGCCGAGCATGGTCAGGTCCGCCTGCACCCCGGCCAGGTCCTGGGTGAGGGTGGCGCCGGTGCGGCCCAGACCGGACTGGATCTCGTCCAGCAGCAGCAGGGCGCCGGCCTCGGCGGTCAGGCGGCGCAGCTCGGGCAGGTAGCCGGTCGAGGGGATGATCACCCCGGCCTCGCCCTGCACCGGCTCGACCAGGACGGCGACGCATGTGTCATCGATGGCGTCGGCCACGGCGTCGGCGTCGTTGTAGGGGACGATCCGGAAGCCGGGGGTGTAGGGGCCGAAGCCGGTGCGCGCCTCGGGGTCCGACGACATCGAGACGATCGTGGTGGTGCGGCCGTGGAAGGCGCCCTCGGCCACGACGATGGTGGCCTGGTCGGCGGGCACGCCCTTGACGTCGTAGCCCCACTTGCGGGCCGCCTTGATCGCCGTCTCCACCGCCTCGGCGCCGGTGTTCATCGGCAGGAACATCTCGGTGCCGGTGAGGTCGGTGATCGCCTCGGCGAACGGGAGCAGCTGGTCGTGCCGCAGGGCGCGGGAGGTGAGGGTGAGCCGGTCCAGCTGGGCGTGGGCGGCAGCGAGCAGGTCCGGGTGGCGGTGGCCGAAGTTCAGCGCCGAGTAGCCGGCCAGGCAGTCCAGGTAGGCCCGGCCGGCGGTGTCGGTGACCCAGGCGCCCTCGGCAGTGGCGATCTCGATGTCCAACGGGTGGTAGTTGGCGGCGAGTGCGGTCATCTCAGTGCCTCCTGGGGTCGGTCGTGTCGGTACCTCTCATTCTCACATTTTGAGACGGATTGTGCGGGTGGATGCGGGTGGCGGGCGCGAGGGTGGCCTGATGGTGGCGAATCGCCGGAACTGGAACCATGAGGGCACCCGGGATGGTGTGGCGGGCGGGCTGGGTTGGTGTGCGGGTGGGCTGGTGTGGCCGGGGCGGTGCGGTGGGCGGGCTCAGGGGCGTTGGGTGCGCAGCTGTAGGTCGAAGAGTCGCAGCGCGCGCCGGGTCATCGCCGCCAGGATGCGGTCGACCAGGGGTGCGGCGAGGCGCAGCGGTGCGACCAGGCGCACGTCCTCGGTCCAGTCCACCCGGCAGGTGTGCGGGCCGAGCGGGGTGACGGCGATGCGCGCCTGGCCGAGGAGCACCGGGCCGGTCTTGTCCAGGACCACCACGCCGCGGTGGTTTTCCTGCGGCGCGACGGCGCGGGTGATGAGCATGGTGTCGCGCAGGATGCCGAGCGAGGTCGCCACCACCCGGTCGCCGCGCTGCAGCGGGGGAGCGGGCGCTGCGATGCGGGTGAACGGGATCAGGTCCCGGTGCAGCGTCAGCGTGGTGATCGCCGCGAACACCCGCTCGGCGTCGGCGTCGATCACCCGGGACGCCCAGCTGCTGGTCACCTGGGCAG
>CAZMDO010000318.1:0-3303 GCA_964564445.1 uncultured Ruaniaceae bacterium
TAGAACGGCTTGCCGTGGGTCTGCCGGTGGCCGGCCATCGCGAAGTTCCCGACCTCACCGGGCATCGCGGTCTCCGGGTAGTGCCCCACCCGGCCGTTGTTCAGCACGCTGGCAAGGCCCACACCGTCCGCGACCGGCATCCGGTAGTCGGCTCCCCACTCCGGCACGTACAGCACGGCGAACACGTCCCCACCGACCGTCACCGGCTCGGCCGGCGGCGGGTCGTCGGTGCGCGGCTGCCCGACGGTGTCCGGAACGTCCGGGATGGTGGTCTCGAACTGCTCCACGGCCAGGTCGGCGGAGCGTTCCCCCTCCACGTCGGTCCACCACAGCTGCCACACCACGAACAGCGCGAGCAGCACGCCCGCAGTGATCAGCAGCTCACCGAGCACCCCGGTGATCGTGGCTCCCACCGACCGGCGCGGCCCGCGGGCGTGACGCCCGGGAGGCGGTCCGGCGTCGGCCTCGTCGAGCAGGTCGGACAACGTGGTCATGACCGGCCCTCCGGCGGGGAGTCGAGCGTGATCGGTTCGTCACCGGGCAGGTGCGCGTAGTGCATGGCGAGCCCGCCCTCGATCGGTGGCATCGTGATCGTCTCCCGCTCCTCCAGCGACCAGCCGAGCGAGACGGCGTCCACGTAGGTGCGGTAGGCGGAGACCGCCGGGGAGGCCTGCAGCGCCGCCTCCAGATCCTCCGGGTCACCGATCGCGGCGAGCACGTACGGCGGTGAGTAGGTGTAGCCGTCCAGCAGCAGCACGTTGCCCACGCACCGGATGTCGGTGAGCGGGCCGACCCGGTGGCCCTGCACGGTGACCGCCTCGGCACCGCCCACCCAGAGCGCGTTCAGCACCGCCCACAGGTCCTGCTCGTGCACCAGCAGGTCGTCGGCGCGGAAGCCCTCGGGGATGTCGTGGATCAGCGGGGAGTCCCACAGCGAGACGACGATCCCCTCCCCCTCGGCACCGGTGCGGCCGGAGGCGAAGCTGAGCGCGGGACCGGCGGCCACGTCGGGGTTCGCCCGGGACTGCTGCGCGACCAGCTCGTCCACCTGCTCCTGCAGCGCCCGGACCTCGGTGTTGGTCTCCTCCAGGCGCTTGCTCTCCGCGCGCACCAGGTCCTGCAGGTTCATCGGCTGGCGACCCTCGTCGTCGGCGAAGAGGGAGGCGTTCGTGGCGAACAGCAGCCCGGCGAGCACGCCGACGACCGCCACACCGAGGGACATGCCCGAACGGTGTGGTTGCTGGGGTGGCTGGTCGGGTGGCTGACCCATAGGAGAAGCATACGGTGGCCAGCTGGTGGTACCCCTGGCCGCACGACCTACCGGAGGGGGCCTGCTGTTGCGAAGATGGGGTGATGGAACCACGTGAGGCTTGGACCGCCGTCGACGACTACTTCGCCACCGACCTGGTGCGCCAGGACCGGGCACTGCTGGACACCGCCGCTGCCGACGTGCGCACCACCTCACCGGGCATCGCAGTCTCCCCGGCGCAGGGCAAGCTGCTGGCCCTGCTGGCCGCGATGACCGGGGCACGCCGGGCCCTGGAGTTCGGCACCCTCGCCGGGTACTCCGCACTGTGGCTGGCGCGGGCGGTCGGGCCCGAAGGTCGGGTGGTCACGCTGGAGCTGCAGGATCAGAACGCCGCCGTGGCGCGGGAGAACCTGGACGCAGCCGGGGTCGGTGACCGGGTGGAGATCCGGGTCGGGCCCGCGGTGGAGAGTGCCGCGGCGCTGGTGGCCGAGCGACCGGAGCCCTTCGACCTGGTCTTCATCGACGCCGACAAGCCGAACAACCCGGCGTATCTGACGGCGGCGATGTCGCTCACCCGGCCGGGCAGCGTGATCGTGCTGGACAACGTGGTCCGGCACGGCCGGGTCGCCGACCCGCAGTCGGACGCACCGGACGTGGTCGGGGTGCGTCGGGTGCTGCGGATGGTGGCCGAGGATCCGCGGCTGGACGCCACTGCGCTGCAGACCGTCGGGGTCAAGGGCTGGGACGGGTTCGCGCTGATCCACCGGCGCAGCTGAGCGGCCGGCGCAGGCGAGGGGCCGGCGCAGGCGAGCGGCCGGTGCCGCGGAGCGGCGGGCCGGGTCGCGGTGGCAGAGTCCGGGTGCAAAGACCTCTAGGATGGGCCAGGATCGTCGCCTAGGAGAATCGTCGTCATGCCCGAGTCAAAGCGCCGGAAGAAGCCGGCCTACACTCCCCCGCCGGCCTCGTCCGCGCCCGAGCAGAACCCGCGCTGGTGGGCGCCGACGATGGTCACGCTGATGATCCTCGGCCTGGTCTGGGTGGTGGTCACCTACCTCGCCCAGTCGGCCTGGCCGGTCCCCGGTATCGGCAACTGGAACCTGGCCATCGGCTTCGGGATCATGATGGTCGGCTTCGTCATGACCATGCGCTGGCGCTGACGCCGCGCACACCCCTGACCCGCCACCACCTCAGCCCGGACCGCAGCCACCACCCGGGACCACGTCCAGCAGCCCGGCCGACCTCGTCGTCGGCCGGGCTGCTGTGTTGTCTGGTGGCGCGGTCCCCGCCTGTCCACACGCTCATCCACATCCTGGGGAGAATCACAGTGATGTGATTTCCCCAGCTGGGGACAACCATGTGGAGAAGTACACCGGTGTCACTCGTCCACGCCAGGGCCCTGTCTGGCCGGGCCGCACCACCACACCGGCCACGCCGCCGTTGTCCACCGGTCGTGGACAACGCTGTGGAGAACTACATCGGTGTGATCCGCAGCACCGGCCGGCTCGACGTGTGCCACCAACGGACTTGACCGCCATCAAGGCGGCGGCGCGCGCCTGTTCGTAGGTTGAGATCCACGACCTGGACGACAGGAACCTGTCGGACATTCCGATCCTTGACGAAAGGACCCTCCGATGACTACCACGACTGACCTCACCACCACGATCCTGCGCGCCGAAGGCTTCTCCTGCCCCTCGTGCGTGGCCAAGATCGAGAAGCGGGTCGGACGCCTGGACGGCGTCTCCACGGTGAAGGTGCACTTCGCCTCCGCACGCATCGAGATCACCCACGACCCCGCTGTGGCGAGCGTGGAAGAC
The DNA here is from genome assembly GCA_964564445.1 of uncultured Ruaniaceae bacterium. Lineage (GTDB taxonomy): Bacteria > Actinomycetota > Actinomycetes > Actinomycetales > Beutenbergiaceae > Ruania. The sequence goes on from CAZMDO010000318.1 coordinate 3,064, forward strand.
CTGGTCGCCGCCGTCGCCAAGGCCGGCTACACCGCGCGCCCGGCGGCCTTCTGAACACGTCCGGCCGGGGCGGCATCGCCTCGGCCGGACGGACCGATGCCCACTGGAGTGCCCGGCACCGACACTCGTGCCCGGCACCGATGCACGAGAGGAACAAGAACGATGAACAGGCTCGAGAGATGGTGGCACGGCAGGTGGACCGTCTCGGTGGTCTCCGGGGTGGCGATCCTGCTCTCCCTG
>CAZMDO010000319.1:0-3302 GCA_964564445.1 uncultured Ruaniaceae bacterium
CACGCTGCACGGCCGGGTGGGGGACACCTTCGAGATCACCCTGGTCAACGACGGCACGATCGGGCACTCCATCGACTTCCACGCCGGCGCCCTCGCCCCGGACGAGCCGATGCGCACCATCGCACCCGGGGAGTCCCTCACCTACACCTTCACCGCCGAGCGGGCCGGGATCTGGATGTACCACTGCGCCACGGAGCCGATGTCGGTGCACATCGGTGCGGGCATGTTCGGGGCGGTGGTGATCGAGCCGGACGACCTGCCCGAGGTGGACCACAGCTATGTGCTGGTGCAGTCGGAGACCTTCCTCGGTGCGGACCACGAAGCCGGGGAGGCCTCGGAGGTGGACGCCGACGCGGTGCTCGCCGAGGACCCGGACTACGTGACGTTCAACGGCATCGCCGGCCAGTACGACCAGCAGCCGCTGACCGCGCGGGTGGGGGAGACGGTGCGGTTCTGGGTGCTGGACGCCGGCCCGAACCGGCTGAGCAGCTTCCACGTGGTCGGCGGGCAGTTCCACACGGTCTACTCCGAGGGCGCCTACCTGCTCAAGGATGGTCAGGGCCCGCTCGACGGCGCAGGTCAGGGTGGCGCGCAGGCCCTCGCCCTGGCACCGGCCCAGGGTGGGTTCGTCGAGCTCACCATGCCCGAGGCCGGGCACTACCCGTTCATCTCGCACGTGATGGTCGACGCCGAGCGCGGCGCGCACGGCATCCTCGAGGTCACCGACTGAGCCGACGCTGCGGCCAGCGGCCCCCGTAGGGTGCTCGGTGTCATGAGGTCGCCGAGGAACGAGCCGCCGCACCGGGCCGGCGTGGAGCGGGTGCGGCTGGTGCTGACCGCGACGGCCGCGTGCGTGGGCGTGGCCGGGGTGCTCGTGCTGCTGTACCTGGTGCTCGCGCCGGTCTACCTCGGCGCGCTCGCCCACCTGTTCGACCTGGACGAGCGGCTGCGAGCGGGCACCGGTGCGGTGTGGGTGCACGGTGTGCTCGCCCTCATCTTCGCCGCACCGCTGGTGGTGGCCACCACGCTGCTCGTGCGCGGCGGCGCCAGCCTGCGGCGCCGGGTACCGCGGCCCGGGTCGCACCGGCCGCAGGTGGCGCGCTGGCGCTGGGTCTTGCTCGCCCTGGCCGGCGCCTACACGATCATGGTGGCGTTCGGAGCGGTCGGTGGGCGGCGGGCGCGCATGCAGCCGGCCGAGCTGGCCGACCGGATCGGGGACGTGTCCGCCGCGGGGGCCGAGCTGCTGCAGCAGGCCGCGTACCCGACCCTGGCAGTGCTGGTGTGCTCGGTCGTCTACCTGCGCTGGATGACCTGGCTGGTCCGGGGTGGTCCGCGGCGGCGCGGGTGGGTGTACCTGGCTGGTGCGGTGGTCGTGGTCGCCGTCGTGACCGCGATCACCGGAGCGGCCTACCGCTGACCAGGGCCTGCTGCGATGATTTTCTGGGTTCTCGGTCGTATCAGCAGGTGCAGGCCGATAGTGCGATCGAGAGGAGCACCATGCTGGTCGAGGTGAACGGCGTCGAGCTGGCCGTGGAGGCGTCAGGGGACGCGGCGGACCCACCGGTGCTGCTCATCGGCGTGACGATGCTGAGCTGGCCCGCCGAGCTGTGCCGGTCGCTGGCCGAGCGGCACGTCATCCGCTACGACCTGCGGGACGTGGGCCGGTCCACCTACGTGGATCCGGAGAACCCTGGGTACGACCTCCGCGACCTGGCCGATGATGCCGCGCAGCTGTTGACGGCCCTGGGACACCGCCGTGCGCACGTGGTCGGCATCGGCGTAGGTGGCTTCGTGGCGCAGCTGCTCGCCCTGGACCACGCCGACCGGGTGGCAACCCTGACGCTGGTCTCCACCCGGCCGGTCGCACCCGGTCCGACCGATCCTGACCTGCCCGACCACGACCCGGCGGTGATGGCGGAGCTGTTCTCCGGGCCGGAGCCGGACTGGTCGGACCGTACGGCCGTGGTGGCGCACATGACCCGCGCCGCCCGACTGCTGTCCGGCAGCCACGGGTTCGACGAGGCCGACGCGCGCGCGGTCGCGGGAGCGATCTTCGACCGCAGCCGACCTGTTTCCGCTGCTCAACGGGCCAGCCACCAGGGCACGGTGTTCGCGGCCATCGACTGCCGGCCGCGGTGGCGCGAGCGGCTGGCCGAGATCGCAGTGCCCACCCTGGTGCTGCACGGTGAGGAGGATCCGTTCTTCCCGCACGGCAACGCGGTGGCCCTGGCCGCGGAGATCCCCGACGCGGAGCTCGTGACGCTGACCGGTGCCGGCTCCGTCCTGCCGCGCGCGTCCTGGCCGACCGTCATCGCTGCCCTGCTGCGGCACACCGCCTGATCAGGGCAGCAGGTCCGGCGGGGCACCGGGGTAACGGAGCTGCTGGAGATGCTCGACCGGGCCGTGCATCATGCCTCGTCCCCGGACGGCCTTGACCTGGAGCGCACTCCAGGTCGGAGGCTGGCAGTCATGATCACACCCTGGTTGCTGCTGTTGGTGCCGTGGGCCGTGCTGGTCCTCGTGCAGCTCCTCTCCCTCGTCGCGCTGGCGCGCGAGCTGCCCGGCCGGCCCCGGACCGGGGCGAGCACCGTGGCCACGGTGGGGTTCGCCGTCGCCGCCGTGGCGGTTGCTGTTGCGCTGGGTTGGCGTTGCGGCCCGGCTGGGGTGCCGGCGTGGTCGCCGTGGTCGGGCTGCTCGCAGCCGCGGGTGCACCGCTGGCCTGGAGTCGGGTCACCGGCGAGCTGCGGCCCAGCCACCACCTGGTGCGCGCGACGTTCCTGCTGGTCTGCGCCGTGTTCTACTTCTGGTATGTCGCTGCCCATCGGTGAGGTGGTGCGCCGCTCCGGCCTCAGCCACGACACGGTGCGCTACTACGAGCGGATCGGCCTGCTGCCCCTGCCCGGGCGAGACCTGGGCAACCGCCGCCGCTACGACGAGCATGTGCTGCCCCTGCTCGCCGTGGTCCGGGTGCTGCGCGAGGCCGGGTTCACCCTGGCGCAGGTGCGCTCGGTGCTCGGCACCAAGACCCCAGGCAGCTCGGCCCGGCAACGGGTGGCGGCGATGCGGGCGGTGATCGCCGGGCTGGAGCGCGACCTGGACGGTCGACGAGCCGCCGTGCAGCGAGCCCAGGGCGTGCTCGAGGAGCTGCGTGCCGAGCTCGACGCCGGCGAGCCCTACACCGACGAGGCGCTGGACTGCTGAGCGCGCGGCGGCGCTGCCCGGCCGGTCACGGCCGCCGGGCGGCGTGGTCACTCCCGGCCGAGCACCGACTCCTGGCTGGGCAGCTGGTCCTGGCGCAGCAC
>CAZMDO010000320.1:0-3296 GCA_964564445.1 uncultured Ruaniaceae bacterium
ACCCAGGCCACACGACCCAAACCCACGCGGGGCAACCGCTCCACCCTACCCCAGCGTCTCGGTCCTGGTCAACGCGGTTCCGCACCTCTCGGCGGGCTCCGGTGACCACGACTGATCGCCGTGATCCGGGTGGATCTGCCAGCCATCTTACCTGCTCGCAGATCGTCTGTCCTGCGGGGCCTCGGCCACCGGATCGGTGTCCGTTTCCTCCCTCGCAGGGCAACGGATATGAACATTACGGGGCGCCCTGCGGAAGGTCAAGTTGAGCCGCTGCAGCCGGTCAGGGCTGCTGCGGAGCAGCCGGCAACGCTCTGACCTGCGGGTTTGCTGCTCCGGTCGGTGCGCTGCGTGGGTCCGGGCGGCCACCTCCGGCCCGTGGTGTGGCGTGACTCACGGCCTCAGCCCTCGACGGTGACCACGGCCAGGGACTTGCGGCCGCGACGCACCAGCGCGACGCCGCCGGGGAGCAGGTCCTCGGCGGTGATCACCGTGTCGGCGTCGCCGACCTTGACGTTGTTCAGGGACGCACCGCCGGCCTCGATCACCCGCCGGGCGGCCTTGCGGCCCTTCTCCAGCCCAGCGGCCACCAGTGCGTCCACCACGGTGGACTCCCCCGGCACGATGGAGCCGCGAGGCAGCTCGGCGACGGCGTCGGCCAGCGTGCCGGCATCCAGGGCACGCAGGTCCCCGGTACCGAACAGCGCCGCAGATGCGGCCTCCACCCGGTCGGTCGCCTCCGGGCCGTGCACCAGGGTGGTCACCTCCCGGGCGAGCGCGCGCTGGGCGGCGCGTGCCTGCGGTGCGTTCTGCACCTGCTCGGCGAGCCCCTCGATCGTCGGCCGGTCCAGGAACGTGAAGGTCTTCAACCAGCCGACCACGTCCGCGTCGGCGGCGTTGAGCCAGAACTGGTAGAAGGCGTACGGGCTCATCAGGTCCGGGGCGAGCCACACCGCCCCACCTTCGGTCTTGCCGAACTTGGTGCCGTCGGCCTTGGTGATCAGCGGTGTGGTGAGCACGTGCACGCTGGCTCCCTCCACCTTGTGGATCAGGTCCACTCCGGAGAGCAGGTTGCCCCACTGGTCGTTGCCGCCGGTCTGCAGGGTGCAGCCGTGCCGGCGGAACAGCTCGAGGTAGTCCATGCCCTGCAGGATCTGGTAGCTGAACTCGGTGAAGCTGATGCCCTCCTCGCTGGCCAGGCGGCGGGCGACGGTGTCCTTGGCGAGCATCGTGCCCAGGCGGTAGTGCTTGCCGATGTCGCGGAGGAAGTCGATGGCGGACAGCTCAGCGGTCCAGTCCAGGTTGTTCACCAGCACTGCCGGGTTGTCGCCGTCGAAGTCGAGGAACCGGGAGACCTGGGCCTTGAGCCGTTCGGTCCACTCGGCCACCACGTCCTTGGTGTTCATGGTGCGCTCCCCGGACATCCGCGGGTCGCCGATCAGCCCGGTGGCCCCGCCGACCAGCGCGATCGCCTTGTGCCCGGCCTGCTGCAGGTGCCGTAGCAGCACCAGCTGGACGAGGTGGCCGTGGTGCAGGCTGGGGCCGGTGGGGTCGAAGCCGCAGTAGTAGGTGACCGGTCCGCTCGAGAGTGCTTCCTGCAGCGCCTCCAGGTCGGTGGACTGGGCGATCAGCCCACGCCAGCGCAACTCGTCGAGAATCTCGTTCACGTCAACCTTCCTCGTCTGCGGCGCCTCCCCCGGCCGGTGCCGGCGGTCCGGGACGCCGGGACAACACTACCGGCGTCGCTTCCTCACCTGACCGGGGCGGTAGGCGGTGACGTGCTCGCTGCCGGTGATCCAGTACCGCCAGGGGAAGCGCTCCTCGCCCCCGGCGCCGCTGACCCCCACCCGCGGGCCGGTGCTGACCTGCTCGCGGCCCACCTGACCGGTCCCGCGCAGCAGCAGCCCGCGGCCAGGTGCCGGCTCGGACAGACCCACGGCCACGCCGTCATCGGCACGGGTGAGACCGAGCGCCACGGTGAGCCGCGCCGGACCGCGGGCCAGGTCCCGGTCGGTGCGGCACACCCCCGCCGCCTGGCGGCGCCGGCGGGCCGTCTCCACCCCGGCAACCACCTCTCCGGAGCGCAGCAGCACCGCCGAGGCCTCCCCGTCGGGCGAGCAGACCAGGTTCATGCAGTGGTGCAGCCCGAGGTGGCGGTAGACGTACAGGTGACCGGGCGGTCCGAACATGGTCGCGGTGCGGGCGGTGCGGCCCCGGTAGGCGTGCGACCCGGGGTCGGCGGTGCCCATGTAGGCCTCCACCTCGGTGAGGCGCACGCTCACCGCCTCCTCCCCCTGTCCGCAGCTGAGCACCGCCCCCAGCAGCAGCGGGGCGATCTCGGTGGCCGGTCGGGTCAGGTCGAGCACCTCGCTCATCCGGCGATCCTCCCCCAGGCGTCCACCCGCAGCTGGGCGAGGTCGCGGGTGCCGGCGCGAGCGAACACCTCCCGCTCCTGGCGCATCCAGTCCCGCCAGTGCGCCTCGGCGGTCGACCCGTCCCGGGCCAGCCCACGGGCCAGGCGCATGTCGTCGTCCGCCTCCACCCACACGATCACCGAGAAGAACCCGCGGGTGCCGGCGCGCACGCAGCCCACCCCCTCGACCACCAGGGTGCCGCCGGGGGTGACCTCGTGGGTCTCGGCGAGCGCCTCGGCGTGCCAGTCGTAGCGCCGGTACCGGACGACCCGGCCCAGCCAGAGCGGGGCGAGGATCTCCTCGCGGAGCCGGTCGGCGGAGGCCGCCAGCCCGCTCCAGCCCAGGTACAGGTCGTCCATGTGCACCAGCTGCGCCCCGGTCGCCGCCACCAGCGCACCGGCCAGGGTGGTCTTCCCGGAGCCGGCCGGACCGTCCACGGCGACCACCGTGGTGGTGCCGCACCGAGGTCCCCGTTCGCGTGCCAGCGCGGCGATCGCCGCCACCGTCGCCGGCGGCACCTGGACCTCGCCGGGGCGCCCGGTCACCGCATCGCTGCCAGGCCCTCGCGCAGCGCGGCGATCCTGGCTCCGGCCGCCTCCAGCTGTTCGGCCACCCGCACCGGGGCGGTGCCGCCGACCGCGTCCCGGGAGGCGAGCGACCCGCCCAGGGTGAGTACCTCCCGCACCTGCGGCGTCAGCGCCGGGTCGATCTCGGCGAGCTGGGCGTCGGTCAGGTCCCACAGCTCGATACCGTTCTCCTCGCACACCCGCACGCACGCGCCCGCGAGCTCGTGGGCGCGGCGGAACGGCACCCCCTGGCGCACCAGGTGCTCGGCGATGTCGGTGGCCAGGGCGAAGCCCTGCGGGGCGAGCTCGGCCATCCGGT
>CAZMDO010000321.1:0-3272 GCA_964564445.1 uncultured Ruaniaceae bacterium
TCTCGTTGTTCTCCGCGCCGTTGAGCACACCGGACTGCAGCGCGGTGTAGACCTCGCCCTGGCCCATCGGGGAGGCGATGCCGCCCATCAGCTCGATCATCCGCACCTGGGAGTCGGACTGCTGCACGCGCAGCTTCAGGCCGTCCAGGTCGGCTGGCTCGACCACCGGGCGGTCGGCGTTGTACACGTTCCGCACACCGGCGAAGACACCGGCCAGCACGGTGATGTTCTGGGAGTCCTCGATGGAGCTGAACAGGTCGCCGACGACCTCCTGGTCACCCAGCACGGCGGCCTGGGCCTCCTGGCTGTCGAACATGTACGGCAGGTTGAAGACCACGAAGTCGTCGTTGAAGGACTCCATCGGCGGGCCGCCGATCCACATCATCTCGACGCTGCCCTCGGAGACGTTGTTCACCACGTCGGACTGGGTGCCGAGCAGCTCGTTGGCGTAGACCTCGATGCCGTAGCGGCCGTCGGTCGCGTCGCACAGGTCCTGGCCGAGCTGCTCCGCGGCGATGTACTGCGGGTGGTCCTCGGTCTGGTTGAAGGCGAGGCGCCAGGTGGTCTCCGGGTCGCAGGAACCATCGGCGTTGCTGCCGCCGCTCTCACCGCCGCCACCACAGGCGGCCAGGCCGAGCGCGACGGACACCGTGGTGACGGCGACCGCAAGAGCTTTCTTTCGTGTCATGACATTCTCCAGACCCTAGGGCGGGGGTGGCGCGGGGATGCGCCGCGGGGGGACAGGGCAGAACTGGCTAGTGGGCCGGTCCTGAGCCGACGTCGGCAGGACGGCCGGGCCACCCAGTGGGTGTGGTGGAAGGGAACCGTGCCATGGGAGACCTCGTCGTCCGGTCGTCGTCGTTCATGCTGACTGCGGCGGGCCGCATCAACCTCCGGGAACGTAACCAGCCGCTCCTGAGGCCGTCAATAGTCATACCATATTGTAGCCAATAGTGATACCAAAGCGTGACAGACGACTGTTCAGCCGGGTGGGTTGCTCTCGGCAGGCGGAAAGATGAGGCCCATGGCGTGCCGGGTGGCGCAGGCGTGTCCTGCCGTACCGCTGCCCGAGCTCCACCCAGAAACGCTCCGCACGGGTAGCCCGCCGGAGATGACAACCGGGAGCTACATCCGCTCGGGTGCGGCGATGCCGAGCAGGTCCAGGCCCTGGGCGAGGGTGCGCCGGGTCAGGTCCACCAGGGCGAGGCGCCGCTCGCGCACCGGCGACTCGGAGGCGAGCACCGGGCAGGCCTCGTAGAACTCCGTGAACGCGCGGGCGAGCTCGTAGCAGAAGCCGGCCAGCCGGTGCGGCTCGAGGTCCTCGGCCACGGCGTCGAGCACGTCGGCGAGGGAGTCGGCAGCCAGGATCAGCGCGCGCTCGGCCGGCTCCAGGGCCGCACCTGCCAGTGCCGGCGCGCTCTGCGGCACCGCCAGCCCGCGCTCCGCGGCCCGCCGCAGGATCGAGGTCAGCCGCGTGTGCGCGTACTGCAGGTACACCCCGGTGTTGCCGTTGAACGCGGTCATCCGCTCGGTGTCGAACACGTAGTCCTTCACCCGGGAGCCGGACAGGTCGGCGTACTTCACCGCACCGATGCCGGCCTGCTCGGCGATCTCGTGCAGCGCGGCCTCCTCCAGCTCGCTGCCCTTGGCCTCGGCACCCTCGCGGACCACGCGCTCAGCGGCGTCCACAGCCTGATCGAGCAGGTCCATCAACCGGACGGTCTCCCCGGAGCGAGTCTTGAACGGCTTGCCGTCCGGGCCCAGGATCGAACCGAACGGTACGTGCACGGCCTGCACGTCCTCGGTGAGCCAGCCGGCGCGGCGGGCGGCCTCGAACAGCAGCCGGAAGTGCAGCGTCTGCCGGGCGTCCACCAGGTAGAGGATCCGGTCGGCGTCCAGCTCGGCGATCCGGTACTTCAGGGTGGCCAGGTCGGTGGTGTCGTACCCGTAGCCGCCGTCCCGCTTGCGCACCATCAGCGCCGCCGGCTGCCCGTCCGGGCCGGTGACCTCCTCGGACAGCACCACCAGAGCGCCGTCGGAGGAGACCGCGATACCAGCGTCGGCGAGCTCGGCGGCCACGGCAGCGAGCCGGTCGTTGTAGGAGGACTCGCCGCGGGAGTCCTCCGCGCGCAGCAGCACCCCGAGCCGGGCGTAGACCTCGTCGAAGTAGTGCTGCGACTCGGCGACGATCTCCCGCCAGGTCGCCAGCGTCTCGGCGTCCCCGGCCTGCAGCGCCACCACCCGTTCCCGGGCCCGGTCGGCGAACGCGGGGTCGGCGTCGAACGTCTTCCGGGCGGCCCGGTAGAGTCCGTCCAGCGCGGAGACGGTGCTCGGCTGCCCGCCGGACGCCTCGATCTCGGTGTGCCGCCACGGGGAGTCCGGGTGCTCGGCGATGTACTGGATGAGCATGCCGAACTGGGTGCCCCAGTCGCCGAGGTGGTTCTGCTTGATCACCTCCGAGCCGAGGAAGCCCAGTACCCGCACCAGGCAGTCGCCGATCACTGTGGAGCGGATGTGCCCGACGTGCATCTCCTTGGCGATGTTCGGCCCGGAGTAGTCGATCACCGTGCGCACCCCGGACTGGCTGGCCGGCACACCCAGGCGCGGGTCCGCGCGGCGTGCCTCCGCCTGGGTCCACAGCGCGTCGTCGGCCAGGGTCAGGTTCAGGAAGCCGGGTCCGGAGATCTCCACCTGCCCGACGGCGGAGCCCGCCGGGATCGCCTCGCTCACCTTGGCGGCGACGTCCCTGGGGTTCGCACCCACGCGCTTGGCCAGGGCGAGGGCCGCGTTCGCCTGCAGGTCGGCGTGGTCGCTGGGCCGGATCAGCGGGTCGGCGCCGGCCTGCTCGGGATACGCGGTGGCGATGGCGGTGCCGACGGCGTCGGTGAGCTGGCGGGCGAGGGTCGGGATGGCGCGGGCTGCAGTCTCAGGCACCGGCCCATCATCCCATCCCGCCACCCCACGAAGTGAAATTGCTCGTCGATCTGGCTACCCGGAGTAGCCAGATCGACGAGCAATCTCGCCGGTGGGGACCTGCGGTCGGGACCGGGTCAGTCCTTCGTGTCGGTGGCGTCCTTGGCGGCGTCCTTGGTGTCCTCGGCGGCCTCCTTGACGGCGTCGCCGGCGTCCTCGGCAGCCTCGGCGGCGGCGTCCTTCGCCTCACCGGCAGCGTCCTTGGCCGCACCGGCCGCGTCCTTGGCCTCGTCGGCAGCAGCGCCGGCCGCGTCCTTGGCGGCGTCCTTGACCGCTTCGGCCGCGCCAGCGGCTGCGGC
>CAZMDO010000322.1:0-2098 GCA_964564445.1 uncultured Ruaniaceae bacterium
TGCGCCGCTACGCCCACGGCGAGGGCTGCCTGATGCAGTTCCTGCAGCAGGCGCTGGACGACCCCGACCCCCGCCCGTGCGGACGCTGCTCGGTGTGCGACGGCCGGCTGCCCGAGCCGGGACCACGGCCCGCCGAGGAGACGGTCGCCGCAGCCCGGGCCTTCTTCCGCGGCCTGGACACCCGGGTGGAGCCGCGCAGGCTGTGGCCGCCACGGACCCCGCAGGTCAAGGGCCGCATCCACGGTATCGCCGAGGGGCGTGCGATCGCCTTCGCCGACGACCCTGCCTGGGCCCAGACGCTCGCCACGCTCTGGCACCGGGACGCTCCCGCACCGGAGGAGATCCTCACCGCCAGCGTGGCTGTGCTCTCCCGCTGGTCCCGGGAGTGGCAGCGTCCCACCGCCGTGGTGCCGATGCCCTCCCGGCGCTACCCGCAGCTGATCGCCTCGGTGGCCGAGCACCTCGCCCAGGTGGGCAAGCTGCCGCTGGTGCACGCCCTGGAGGTGAGCGGGCCGCCGCCGCGGGACGAGACCACCTCCGCCACCCGCGTCACCGACCTGCTCCGTGGGATGACGGTCGCCCCCGGCGTGCAGCTCTCCGGTCCGGTGCTGCTGGTGGACGACACCATCCGCACCCGGTGGACCGTCACCGTTGCCGCACAGCTGCTCGGGATCGCCGGTGCGAGCCAGACGCTGCCGCTGGCGATCCACCAGCTGCCCTGACCAGCCCGTGAGCAGGCGAGGGGCGCAGCCCCGGTGAGCGACGCCGTCGCCCGCCCCGGCTCACCGGCGGGTGAACCCGCCCCGGCTCACCGACGGGTGAACCGCTCGGTGACCTCAGCCACGAACGGGCGGGCCATCAGGGCGAGCATGCCGACGAACGCCCACCCGAGCAGCAGCAGGATGATCTCCGAGGCCAGCAGCACCGCCCCGCCCACCACCAGCAGAGCGAGCACGCCCAGGGTGAACCGCCACTGCGGCACCGCCTCCGCGACCGCGATCCGCGCCGCGTCCCGGGTGCGCAGGTGGAAGCACGCGGTGAGCACCACCATCTGCCCGCACCACACCAGCACCAGCGTGGTCAGCACGAGCAGCACCGGCAGCAGCGCTGAGCCGCCGAGCACCGCATCCAGGTGCACCAGGTTGAACGAGAGCACGGCGAGCAGCAGCAGCGCCGGCAGCCACCACTTCAGCGTGGCCAGCACGTCCCGCCGGTAGGAGCGGAGGAACGGGCGGGCCGGGGAGAGGTCGTCGTCCTCCGGCCAGGCCCGCACCGCCGCCACCCCGGCGACCAGCGCGGGGGCCACCGGCAGCAGCGCGAGCACCGCCACGGGAACGTTCGAGGGGTCCCGGTCCAGCAGCAGGAGCAGGACCACCGACGGGCTGATCGCCAGCAGCAGCAACACCTCGAGCACCAGCAGCCGGTAGACGAACGCCGCCCCCCGGGACAACGGGCCCCGACCGACCTCCGCCGCCTCGTCCGCACGTGTCATGGCACTCATCCTCGCTCATCCCGTTCGCCCGCGCCGCCGAGCAGCCGGGCCTCGTCGGCCCACGGGGGCGACTGGTCCGGGGCGCCGCTGAGCTCCACGAGGGCGATGCCGTGCCGGCCCACCGCCACGTCCACCTGCCAGTGGCCCTCGATGGCGTGCACGCGGCTCATCCGCAGCGCCGGCACGGAGGCGTCGTGCAGGTCGGCGAGGGCACGGTGGTCGGGCGCCAGCGGGCTGCCCATCGCCTGCCACGCGGTGCGGACGTTGCCGCGCTCGGCATCGACGTGCCGTTCGGTGACGGCGGCCGGTCCGCTGCCGGGCACGCTCAACCGGACCGGATGACCGGTCGCCGCCGTGCTGGTGCCGTCCACCGGCTGCCAGAGCAGCGCCGCCACCCGGCCGTCCGGGGACCGGGTGACCAGATGGTCCTCCCCACGGGCGAGCACCTCGGTGCCGAGCCGGGCCATGAAGGCGTACAGGTGGAACGCCGGCTTGCGCAGCTGCCGGTGCCCGAGCAGGCCGAACCCGCCGTGCAGCGGCGCCGTGGGCACACCCTCCTCCTCGAACACGTCGCACAGGGTCCAGTAGGACAGCGAGTCCACGTGC
>CAZMDO010000322.1:2198-3266 GCA_964564445.1 uncultured Ruaniaceae bacterium
CCGGAGGTGTAGGCGTGCTTGGAGACGAAGTCGCACGGCAGACCCTCCCGTTCGACCACGTCGGCGAAGCGCGGCAGCCAGTCGTCCGCACCCGGGGAGACGGCCGGGCCACCCACCTGCAGACCGGCGTCGACCTCCTTCACCGCCCGCGCGGTCGCCGCGTACAGCCGGTGGTAGGCGGCCTCGTCGGCGGACCAGAAGCCGGGCAGGTTCGGTTCGTTCCAGACCTCCACCGGCCAGGAGTGCACCCTGGTCAGGCCGTACCGGTCGATGAGGTGGCGCAGCAGGGCCCGGACCAGGTCTGCCCACTCCCCGTGGTCACGCGGTGGGGTGACGTTGCCCTGCCACCAGAACACCGTCTGTTCCCCGGAGGCGAGCGCGGCGGGCATGAATCCCAGCTCGAGGAACGGCTGCACCCCTGCCTCCAGCCAGGTGTCGATCACCTGGTCCAGGTAGCCGAACGCGTACCGGGTGTGCTGCTGGCCGACGTGCTGGTAGCGGCGCACCAGGCCCATGTCGTCGTGCAGGATGCCGTGCGCCCGGCTCGCGGCGAAACCGATCTCCTCCTGGACGACGGCGAGGGAGTCGCGGTAGTCGGCGTGCAGCACCTCGCGGGTGCGGCCGGTGCCCACGCAGGCGCGCCAGGCGTCCGGCAGGATGCCGACGGCTTCGGCGGGAACGGTGATCTCGGTGGGCACGGGGAACCTCTCCACTCGGCGGTGCCGCCGGGTACCACGGTGGCCGCGGCGGGCACGGGCAGTGCGACGCGGGACACGGCAGCTCGACTGCACCGGGCAGCCACCGCGGCGGGCACGGCGCCGGCCGAGCACCCGCACGGGTGCCCGGCCGACGCCGGTGCCGTTACTCGGACTGGCGCGCGAGCGCCTCGTTGTAGGTGTCGACCAGCTGCTGCGAGCCGAGTCCTTCCATCTCGGCCACGTACGCGTCCCACTCGTCCAGCGACCGCTGGCCGGTGATGAACGCCGCAGTGGCTGCCTGGACCGCATCCTTCAGCTGGCTGTCCAGCAGGGACGTGGTCTCCAGCTCGAGCTCGTCCAGCTGGGCCGC
>CAZMDO010000323.1:0-3264 GCA_964564445.1 uncultured Ruaniaceae bacterium
GCAGCGTCTCCGCCGGGCTGGCCGACCACAGCTGGGCGAGCAGGTCCAGGCCCTCGACGTCCACCAGGTGCACCAGGCGGCGCTGCAGGTCGGCGTCGCTCGCGCCGGCGCGGCCCCCGCTCACCAGCGCGGTCGCGGTGGCGTGCGCGAGGTCGTTGCGGTCCGCCGGGTCGGGCTCACCGGGCAACAGCTCGGCCCGTTCGGCGCTGAGCATCGCGGGGCGGCGGAACGGGGCTGCGGGCACTCGCCTCTCCTCTCCGGGCGGTCGTCGGGCGCTGGTTGAGCCAACGGCTGCGGGTCAGCCGAAATTCCTGCCCTCCCCACGATAGGTGCGGACCGTCTCCACCACGCGCGTGCCACGCACGAGGTGCACCGCGTCGAAGCGCTCCATCATCTCCCCGGCCTTCGCGTGCCGCAGCCAGACCCGGGAACCGATCGCGCCGCCGTCGCGCCCGCGCGGGTAGCGCAGCGGTGTCTGCACCTCCCCCGCCCCCTCGGAGCCGACCAGCCGGGCGCCGTCGATCGCGCTGGGCAGCCGGGAGCGGGCCGCCGGTCCGGAGGCCACGTACCCGCCGCCGAACGCGGTGACGATGCCGCGCGCCGGACGGCGCACCACGTCCAGACCGAAGAACGCGGCCGGGCGGGAGGTGAAGCTGGAGTAGGAGTCGAACAGGGTGGGGCAGTACAGGCCGGACCCGGCGGTGATCTCGGTGATGGTCGGGTCGGTGGCGGTCTGCTGCACCGAGCCGGTGCCACCGCCGTTGACCAACAGCTGCCGGCCGAGCCGGTCCTCCAGCGCCATGACCACCGCCGGGCGGCGGCCGGCCAGCTCCTGCAGCGAGAGGGCCTTGACCAGCCGGATCACCGGACCCTTCAGCCCCGCCTCGGGCATCCCGGCCACCTGCGCCTCGTAGAACATCACCCCACGCACCTGCAGGCGGCCGGTGCGCTCCACGCTGGCGGCCAGGGCCAGCGCCTCGGCCGGGGTGCGCACCGGGGAGCGGCGCACGCCCAGGTGCACGTGCGCGGCGCCGACGCCCAGCCGCAGCGAGGCGTCGATGTCCAGGCACACCTGCACCGGCGGTCCCTCCGGCCAGTCCGCACGGATGAAGGCGCGCTCGATCAGCGCCACCTGGGAGACGTCGTCGACCATGAGCGTGACCCGCTCCCGGGCGAGGGGGCTGCGGGCCAGGCGGACAAGCGCGGCGGTGTCCACGCTCGGGTAGGCGAGGAGCACGTCCGCCACACCGTCCTCGGCGAGCCAGATCGCCTCCGCCAGCGAGTAGGCCATCACGCCGGTGAAGCCCAGGTCCAGGGCCCGGTGCACGAGCGGGCGCACCCGCACCGACTTGCTCGCCAGCCGCAGCGGCAGCCCACCGGCGCGGGCGAGCAGGTCGCGGGCGTTGGCGTCGAAGCGGTCCAGGTCCACCACGGCCAGCGGGGCGGAGAAGCCACGGGTGGCCTCCCGCCACGGCGCCGACCGCCACGACTGGATACGACTCATGACCCTCATTCTCACCTATCTGTCCCCCGGCCCGCCTCCGCCGCAGGCATGATGGTCCCCATGCGCACGCAGACCCAGCCCGCACCACTGTGGCAGAACTGGGCGCGGACCGCTCACGCCAGCCCGCGCCGGATCGCCTCCCCGAGCAGCGAGTCGGAGGTGGCTGCCCTGGTGGCCGCCGAGGCCGCCGACGGCGGACAGGTGCGGGTGGTCGGTGCCGGGCACTCCTTCACCCCGGCGGCGGTCAGCAACGGTCTGCTGCTGCAGCTGGACGCCCTGGACGCCCTGGAGTGGGTGGGACCGCCGGCCGCGGACGGGTCCCGGCTGGTGCGGGTGGGTGCCGGCATCCGGCTGCGGGCGCTGTGCCGGGCGCTCGCCAGCCACGGGCTCGCGCTGGAGAACATGGGCGACATCGACTCCCAGTCGATCGCCGGGGCGGTCTCCACCGGCACGCACGGCACCGGTGGCACGCTGCGCGGGCTGGCCGACCAGGTGCGCGGGGTGCGGCTGGTGGGCGCGACCGGTGAGGTGGTGGAGGCCGATGAGTCCCAGCACCGGGAGCTGTTCGAGGTAGCCCGGCTGGGGCTGGGCAGCGTGGGGGTGCTCACCGCGGTGACGCTGCGCTGCGTGCCCGCGTTCACCCTCACCGCCGACGAACGGCCACGGCCGCTGGGGGCGGTGCTGGAGGCCCTCGACGACGAGGACGGCCCGGTGCACGCCAACGACCACTTCGAGTTCTACTGGTTCCCCTACACCGACGTGGTGCTCACCAAGGCGAACAACCGCGGCGGGGATGCCGGGCCGCTCAGCCCGGCGCGCCGGGTGCTGGACGACGAGATCCTCTCCAACGGGGTGTTCGAGGCCACCAACCGGCTGTGCACCGGGCTGAAGGCGATCACCCCGAAGGTGAACTGGGTGGCCGCCCGGGCGCTGGGTGCCCGGCGGTACACCGGCCCCTCCCACGAGGTGTTCACCACCCCGCGGCGGGTGCGGTTCCGCGAGATGGAGTACGCGCTGCCGGTGGCGGCGGTGGTGCCGGCGCTGCGGGCGGTGAACACCTGGCTGCGGCACACCGGTGAGCCGGTGCCGTTCCCGGTGGAGGTGAGGTTTGCGGCCGCCGACGACGTGTGGTTGTCCACCGCCCACGGCCGGGACACCGCCTACGTGGCCGTGCACCAGTACCACCGGCTCCCGTTCGCCCGGTACTTCCGGGCGGTGGAGGACATCATGCGCGGCCACGACGGGCGCCCGCACTGGGGCAAGCTGCACCGCCGCCGGGCCGAGGACCTGGCCCCGGCCTACCCGCGCTTCGAGGATGCTGCTCGGGTGCGGCGGGCGGCCGACCCGGAGGGGCTGTTCGCGAACGCCTACACCGACCGGGTGCTCGGCGGGCGGTGAGGGCCGGCCCCGCCACCGCGCCGGGCGGGCGGTGAGGCCCGGGACCGGGCCGGGCGGGCGGTGAGCCCCGGCTGCTGCGATAGGCTCACCGCGCAGTCTCCGCCGGAGGCGTGCGGGCCTCTAGCTCAATCGGTAGAGCAACGGACTTTTAATCCGTGGGTTGTGGGTTCGAGCCCCACGGGGCCCACCGGGGCGCGTCGGGCGCCGGTGCGCCACGGCGCACGCACCCACCGGCGGGCGGCTGACGCGGTCAGCTGGTGCGGGCGGCTGGCGCGGCCAGCCGGTGCCGCCGGGTGGTGCGGTCAGCTGGTGCGGTCGGGTGCGAGGGAGGGATACCGGATGAGCGAGCAGGGACTGGGGCC
>CAZMDO010000324.1:0-3260 GCA_964564445.1 uncultured Ruaniaceae bacterium
AGATGTGCCCGGCGTCCAGCGGCATCTGCTCGATGAACCGGATCTCGCAGCCCTTCTCCACCGCGAAGCGGACCAGGTCCACCAGCTCGTCGTCGTTCACGTCCCGCATGGCCACCGCGTTCAGCTTCACGGGTGCGAACCCGGCCTCGATCGCGGCGTCGATGCCGGCGAGCACGTCGTGCAACCGGTCGCGGCGGGTGAGCTCGGCGAACCGGTCGGCGCGCAGGGTGTCCAGGCTGATGTTCACCCGGGCCAGGCCGGCCTCGGCGAGCGGGCCGGCGAGCTTGACCAGCCGCAGCGCGTTGGTGGTCATGGACACCTCGAGCGGGCCGTCGTCGCCCTCGATGGCGGCCATCTCGCGGACCACGTCCACCGCGTCGCGGCGCAGCAGCGGTTCGCCGCCGGTCAGCCGCACCTCCACGATGCCCAGCGCGGCCGCCACCTTCGCGACCCGCACCAGCTCGGGCGTGGTGAGGATGTTCTCCCGCGCCAGCCACGGCACCCCTTCGGCGGGCATGCAGTAGGTGCAGCGCAGGTTGCACACATCGGTCAGCGAGATGCGCAGATCCTTGTGCACCCGCCCGAACGAGTCGACCAGCGGACGGGCCAGATGTGCAGAGACGGTCATGTCTTCTCCTCCTTGCCCCTGCACATCGGTACCCGGTTCGGGTAGTTCCACGCTCTCATGCCGACCCCACCCAGGTGTGGGAACCGTCACTGAGCACCTGCTTCTTCCACATCGGCAGCTCTGCCTTGATCCGCTCCACCAGCTCGCGGCAGGCGGCGAACGCGTCCGCGCGGTGTGCCGAAGCGGCGCAGACCACGATCGCCAGACCGCCCACCGCCACCGTACCCACCCGGTGGCTGGCGGCGAGGGTGGCCTCCGGGTGCGCCGCGGCCACCTCGGCGGCGATCCGCTCCAGCACCGCCTGCGCGTCCGGGTGCCCCACGTACTCCAGCAGCGTGACGGTGCCGGCCGCGTCCGGGCTGTGGTCGCGCACGGTGCCCACGAAGCTGGCCATCGCGCCCTGCTGCGGGCCGCTGACGGCGCTGATGTGGGCGGCGAGGTCGAGGTCGGTGCCCGAGATGGCGGTGAGCGTGACGGCCATCAGTGGTCACCGCCACCGAGCTGGGAGAGCACGTGCGGCACCAGCGGCAGGAGGACCTCCACCGCCGCCACCACACCGCCCACGGACCCGGGGGCGTTCACCACGAACGCCGGTCCGCGGGTGCCGGCCACGCCGCGGCCCAGGGCGGAGGTGGGCACGGTGGCCTCGTCCCGGCGGCGGATCGCGTCGGCCACGCCGGGTAGCCGGCGGTCGAGCACACGGGTGGTGCCCTCGGGGGTGAGGTCGCGCGGGCCGACGCCGGTGCCGCCGCTGGTGAGCACCAGGCGGGCGCCGCTGCTCACTGCCGCCGTGATCGCGTCCGCCACGGTGTCCTCTCCGTCCGGGATCACCTGGACCGGGTCGACGGCGTAGCCCGCCTCGGTCAGCCGGCGCGCCGCCTCGGGTCCGGAACGGTCTTCGCGCACCCCGCGGGCGCACCGGTCCGAGACGGTGATCACTGTCGCACGAACCTGGTCCGCCATACCTCCAGACTAGCCGCGCGCAGGCCGCTCGGGGGTATCGGGCCGGACGGGTGCTGGCGGGCGGATCGCGGGGTGGCCGGGCGGGTGGCTGTTGGGGTGGCCGGGCGGGTGGCCGGGCGGGTTCCCGCACCCGCGTCCCCGCCCGCACCCCGCCCGGGTCCCCGCCCGCTCCCCGCCCGTGTCCGGACCGTGTCCGGACCGTGACCGAAGCGACACCGTCCCGGGCGCGCGCCACCACGGCTCAGGGCTACGATGGCGTGTCCGATCGAGAGAACGAGGAACGTGAGGGTCATGGGCGTCTTCGACGCACCTGCCTGGGTACTGGCCGCATGGCGGCGGAGTCTGCAGGACGTGGGAGCGACGGCGGACCAGGCCACGCTGGAGGCCTACGGCGAGCGGATGATCGAGCGCTGGTCCGCGCCGGAACGCTCCCACCACAACCTGAAGCGGCTGATCGCGGTGCTCGCCCGCGTGGACGAGCTGGCGCCGGAGACGCACGACCCGGACGTGGTGCGGCTGGCCGCCTGGTACCACGGGTCCGCGTTCGACGCCGCCGCCCAGCACGCCTACGCCCACCGCGGCGGGGTGGACGAGGCGGCATCGGCCGAGCTGGCGCGCACCGAGCTGGCCGAGCTGGGGGTGCCGGCCGAGGTGGTGGAGCGGATCGCCTCGCTGATCCTGGGCATCGCCCGGCACTCGGCGCCCAAGGACGACATCGACGCCCAGGCGCTGTGCGACGCCGACCTGGGCATCCTCGCCGCCGAGCCGCAACGCTACGCCGCCTACCGCAAGCAGGTCCGCGCCGAGTACGCGCACATCCCGCAGGCCGACTACGTGCGCGCCCGGCTGGCGATCGTGACCAAGCTGCTGAACCGGCCGCACCTGTTCCAGAGCCCGATGGCCCAGGACTGGGAGGACGCCGCCCGGGAGAACCTCACCGCCGAGCTGGACCGGCTCACCGCGCAGGCTGCGGCGCTACCGCCGGAGGAGCCGGTCGAGGATGGGGCGGCAGAGTCCGCGCCGGGTCTGGCGGAGCCCGCTGAGCACGACGGCGCAGCCTCGCCGGGCGGGCGCACCTCGCCGTCCCACGGGGGTGCTCAGGCCCGCGCCGACGGCGCAGCCTCGCCGGGGCCGGTGGCCGCACCTGGCCCAGGCGGTGCTCAGGCCGCGGGTGACCAGGCGGCCTCGGCGGAGAGTCCGGCCACGTTGCCGGAGGAGGTGCACCTGCCCGACGGTGGCCCAGGGCCGGCCGGCTTCGAGCCGGTGGAGGTGGAGAGCCCGGGGGCCTCGGACGATGCGCCGGAGACGTTCCGCCGGATCTCCGGCCGGGAGCGCTGGAGCAGCCACGACCCGGCTCGGCCCGCCGACCGGCGCCATCCATCGCCCGCGTCCCCGGCCGAGCCCTCGCCCGGGGAAGAGCGGGAGACGGTTGCACAGCGCAGCCAGCGCCGGTGGGCCGAGCACCTGGCTGCCCGGGAGGCGGCCGAGCGCGACGGTGGTCCGGTACGACGCCGTGGCAGCGCGCCCTCGCCGTTGGAGCCCGGTGTCGGGGAGGTCGGCCCCAACGAAGGCGTGGAGGGCGAGACCGAGGACTTCGACGAGACCTCGTCCCTGAGCCGCCCGCCGAAGATGCCTGCGATCAAGCACCGTCCGCGCGACGACGACTGAG
>CAZMDO010000325.1:0-3248 GCA_964564445.1 uncultured Ruaniaceae bacterium
CGGTGCCGGCGAGCAGCTCGAGCACCTCGGCCCCGCTGCCGGCCTCGGCGACCACCTCCAGGTCCTGCTCCAGGCCGAGCAGCGCGGCCACCGCCCCGCGCACCAGGGACTGGTCGTCGGCGAGCAGCACCCGGATCATCGCCGCACCTGCACCGTCAGCTCGAACCCGTGCGGGTCCGCGGCCCGGGTGAGGATCACCGCACCGGCCAGCCGGGCCCGCTCACGCAGCCCGCGCAGCCCGTTCCCGCCCGCGACGGAGGGGGCGTCCTGCCCCACCGGACCGGCCACGCCGGCCGGACCGGTGCTGCCCGCCGGACCTGCGCCGTCATCGGCGATGGTGAGGTGGTCCGGGGCGATCCGCACCGTGCAGGTACGGGCACCGGAGTGCCGGATCACGTTGGTCACCCCTTCCCGCACGGTCCAGGCGTACAGGTCACGCACCTTCGTGGGCACCTCGTCGACGGCGGTGGGCACCTCGGCGAGGATGTCCGCCGACTCCAGGGCTTCTCGGGCACGCACCAGCTCCCCGGCCAGGCTGAGGTCCCGGTAGCCCTCCACGGCGCGGCGCACGTCGTGCAACGTGTCCCGGGAGAGCCGTTCCAGCCCGGCCAGCTCCGCCCGCGCGCGGTCGGTGTCCACCTCCAGCAGCCGGCTGGCCAGCTCGATCTTCACGGTGATCACGGTCAGGGAGTGGCCGAGCACATCGTGCAGGTCGCGGGCCATCCGGTGCCGCTCCTCGGCCACCGCCAGCCGGGCGTTCTCCTCCCGGGCGGCCATCAGCGCGCGGGTGCGCTGGCGCATCAGCTGGATGCCCCAGACCGCGAGCGCGGACGCGGCGATGGACAGCGGCACCCCGAAGCCGGCCTGCCAGGCGGGCAGCAGCCACTCCAGCACGATCACCACCGCCACCAGCACCGCCACGCACACCGGACCGATCCTGCGCGGCAGCCAGAGCACCATCAGCACCCCGACGAATGGCAGCGCCGCGGTCGCCGGCTGGCCGAGGGTGACGATCATGACCGCAGCGAGCACCAGCTGCACCACGATCACGGTGAGGGACCGGACCCGGGCGGCCAGGCTGGCACTCGCCCAACCGCCGCTGACCACCGGCCGGCCGCAGTCACGAGCTCCGATCCAGGAACCGGCCCACCCGGGCCGGATCTGCATCAGCCACGCGAGCAGGTAGACGATCGCCACGCACACCGTGGCGGCCAGGCCGACGACGCCGGCGGCGGTGTGCCGGGCCGACCAGGCGGTGCTGATCGGGTCGGCAAGGAACACCAGCCAGATCGCGGAGAAGCCGACCACCGCCCAGGTGCCGAACACCGGACCGGCGGTCGCTCGCTGCTGCGGCACGGTCACCCTGCCATTGTTCACCCGCGGGCGGTGTCCTTGCGGAACCGCCAGACGGCACCGAGGACGAAGATCGCGAACCAGACCAGCAGGTTGACCAGCCAGAGGAGCTGGACCGGGTCCCCGGTGAGCGGGGCGTGCACCAGGTGCCCGAGGCCGTACAACGGGGTGAAGGAGGCCACCAGGTCCAGCGTGGAGCCCTCCGGGATCGGGTAGAACAGGCCACCGAGGAAGGCCATCGCGGCCACGCCGAGGCCGAGGAACTGCATCACGTTCTCGCTCGGCAGCAGGTAGCCGAGGAACAGGCCGAAGGCGGCGAACACCAGCGACCCGGCCAGGGCGATCGCAGCGGTGGTCGGCCACAGGTAGCCGGCCATCTGCGGTCCACCGCTGATCACCCCGGCGAGGTACACCGCGGCCACGCTCACACCACCGAGCACCATGGCGCAGCAGGCCTTGAGCAGGATGTAGGCCACCGGGGTCAGCGGGGTCAGGCGCAGCTGCCGGGTCCAGCCGCGGGAGCGCTCCACCGCCACCATCGCGCCGGCGCTGGTGGTGGCGAGCATCGCCCCGTAGACCGCCATCGAGATGAGGATGTAGGCGGCCACGTTGCCGTTCCCGGCGCTGGTGGTGGCGCTGGCGCCCACGGAGCTGGAGGCGATGAAGTACAGCGCCACCGGCATCACCACCATCAGGATCACGGTGCGGCGGTTGCGCAGCAGCCGGCGCAGCTCCAGGCCGAACAGCCGGGCGGAGAACCCGCCGCGGGGTGGCACGGGGCGATCCAGCGACGGCAGCTGTGCGGCGGCGGGCAGGCCCGGCGTGGTGGTGGTCATCGGTGGGTCCCTTCGGGAGCGGGGGTCGTGGTGGGCGCCCCGGCCGGCGGCTGGGCGGGTCGGGGCTCGGTGCCGCCGGGTCGGGGCTCGGTGCCGCCGGTCGGCGGCGCGGTGAGGGAGACGAATGCGTCCTCCAGGGCGCGGGCGGTGATCTCCAGGTCGCGGGCGGGGGTGGCGTCGAGCAGGTAGCGGGCCACGGCGTCGGAGTCGGCGGTGTGCACCAGCACGCTCTCCCCGCGCACCTCCACCTGGTCCACCCCGGGCAGGTCACCGAGGCGTTGCAGGTCGGTGGTGGGCAGGCCGCCGGGCACGGTGGCGCGTACGGTGCGCCCGGAGGCGAGCGCCTTGACCTCGGCGGTGGTGCCGTCGGCGACGACCCGGCCGGCCGCCATCAGCACGATCCGGTCGGCGTAGACGTCCGCCTCCTCCAGGTAGTGGGTGGCGAACAGCACGGTGCGGCCGTCGGCGGCGTCGGCGCGGATGGACTGCCAGAAGCGGCGGCGGCCCTCCACGTCCATCCCGGTGGTCGGCTCGTCGAGCACCAGCAGGGCGGGGTCGGCGAGCAGCGCCATGGCGAACCGGAGCCGCTGCTGCTCCCCGCCGGAGCACTTGCCCACCTTGCGGTCGGCGATGCCGGTGATGCCGGCACGCTCGATCACCTCGGCCACCGGCCGGGTGCGGGCGAACAGGCAGGCGGTGTAGGTGACCATCTCCGTCACGGTCAGGTCCGGGAGCAGGCCACCGGTCTGCAGCACGGCGGCCACCAGGCCACGGGCGACGGCGGTGCGGGGCGCCATCGCATAGACACTCACCTCTCCCGTGGTCGGGGTGCCGAGACCGAGGATCATGTCCAGGGTGGTGGTCTTGCCGGCGCCGTTCGGGCCGAGCAGGGCGACCACCTCGCCGGGGCGGACGCGCAGGTCCACACCGCGCACGGCGTGGGTGTCACCGAAGGTCTTGGTCGCACCGGCCAGGTCGACGGCGAAGAGCTCGCTGGTACTGGTCTGCCGGCTGGGTGCTGGGGCGGTGGTGGTGTTCATGGCTCCACGGTGCGCCCGC
>CAZMDO010000326.1:0-3244 GCA_964564445.1 uncultured Ruaniaceae bacterium
AACACGTGCGCCAGCGGCATGAACAGCAGGGTGCGGGCGCCGTCGTGCAGGATCTCCTGGCCGAGCGCGGCGGTGGCGTTGCGGGTGAGCTCCACGAAGTTGCTGTGGGTCAGCTCCACACCCTTGGGCCGACCGGTGGTGCCGGAGGTGTAGATCACGGTGGCCAGGTCGTCCAGCCGGAGCGCGTCGTAGCGCTCACGCACCTGGGCCTCGGTCACCTCGCTGCCGGCGGCGGTGAGGGTGTCCAGGGCCGCGTCGTCGATGACCCAGACGGTGACCTCCTTGCCGAGCTGCTTGGCCGCCTCGGCCACGGTCTGGGCGTGCGCGCGGGACTCCACCAGCACGCGGTCGGCGGCGGAGTCCTGCAGGATCCAGGCGGTCTGCTCCACCGAGGAGGTCTCGTAGATCGGTACGGTGACCGCACCGGCGTACCAGATGGCGAAGTCGGCGATGGTCCACTCGGCGCGGGTGCGGGACATGATCGCGACCCGGTCGCCAGCGGCCACACCCGAGGCGATCAGACCGCGGGCCACCCCGAGCACCTGCTCGTGCAGCTCGGCGGCGGTCACCGGCGTCCACGACTCACCGGCGGGCAGCTCCAGCAGCACGCGCCCGGGCTCCTTGGCGGCCCAGTCCACCAGCAGGTCCGGGATGGACATCTCGGCGGGAGTCTCGACCATTAGTGGGGACTCGGCGTGGGACATGAACTGGCTCCTTCGGCAGGACGGGGATGCTGGTCACAGCCTAACCGGCGGATGCCGCCAGCGGCGCCGTCCTGCGCCTCAGAGCACCGCGCCGTTGTCGTCGTCGGAGTCGCGCCGGCCCCGGGGCATGCGCCAGAACAGCACCAGCCACCCGGCCAGCGAGGCCGCGACGGCGGACAGGTACAGCCACCCGGGTGCCCCGGTCCAGAAGATCAGCAGCAGCACGGTGAGGATCGGTCCGCCGAGCGCCAGCAGCCAGGCCAGCGTGGGCAGCGGGTCGGTGGCACCGATCGGTGGGGGTTCGGGCGGGGTGTAGCCCTCGTCCTCCTCCTCGGGCGGCTCGTAGTCGCGCGGACCCGCGCCGCCGGCGCCCGGGGTGCTGCGGGGCAGGTCGCCGATCCGGGGTGGTCCGCCCAGGGTCGACGACGGCGGTCGCCGGTCCTGGCCGGAGCCGTCACCGGGCATAGGGCTGCTCGTCGAGGCCCCCGGGCCGTCCGGGCCGTCCGGGCCGTCCGGCTCACCCGGGCCGCCCAGGTCACCGGGGCCTGCCGGGCCGTCCGGTTCACCCCGGCCTGCCGGCTCACCCGGGGTGCGGGGCGTGCGGGGGCGGGGCGAGCGCGGCGTGTCGGTGCCCTCCTCGCCGAGGCCGGCCAGGTCGGACAGGCTGGCGGTGATCTGCTCCCACTGGCGCTGCACGTCGGCGTCCGTGGGCTCACGACGCCCCGGGCGCGCCTCGCCCTCGTCGGGGGATCCACCGGCCATGGGGCCACTGTACGGCGGACTGCCACGCGCGTCGTCCTGGGCCGCTCGCCGCGGTCAGTAGCATGGGCGCAGGTGTCGTGCGGGCGCTCCTGCGGGGTGCGTGCCACCGGTGCATACCCCGGGCCCGCCGACCTCGTCCCACCGGCTCCTGGGAGCCGTGCCCACCCGCAACCGGAAAGGTCCCCCGATGACCACTTCTGCGCCGATCCGCCGGATCGCCCTGCTCACCGCCGGCGGCTTCGCCCCGTGCCTGTCCGCGGCCGTGGCCGGTCTGGTCCGCCGCTACTCCGAGGTCCTGCCGGACGCGGAGATCATCGCCTACCAGTACGGCTACCACGGGCTGCTGACCGGCACGTTCGAGGTGATCGGTGACGAGGCCCGGGCCGCGATCGACGTGCTCGACAACTTCGGCGGCAGCCCGATCGGGAACAGCCGGGTGAAGCTGACCAATGCGAAGAACCTGGTGCAGCGCGGGCTGGTGGCCGAGGGCCAGGACCCGTTGCAGGTGGCCGCCGAGCAGCTGCGCGCCGACGGTGTGGACGTGCTGCACACCATCGGCGGGGACGACACCAACACCACCGCCGCGGACCTGGCCGCCTACCTGGAGGAGCACGGCTACCACCTGACCGTGGTCGGCCTGCCGAAGACGATCGACAACGACATCATCCCGATCAAGCAGTCCCTCGGGGCGATCACGGCGGCGGAGCAGGCCTCCCGGTTCGCCCAGAACATCATCGGCGAGCACCGGTCGAACCCGCGGATGCTGATCGTGCACGAGGTGATGGGTCGGCACTGCGGCTGGCTCACCGCCGCCGCCGCGAAGGACTACCGCGCCTGGTTGGACGCCCAGACGTGGAACCCGGCGCTGGGCCTGACCCGGGAGCGCTGGGACGTGCACGCGGTGTTCGTGCCCGAGCTGGCGCTGGACATGAAGGCCGAGGCGCAGCGGTTGCGCGGCATCATGGACGAGATCGGCAACGTGAACATCTTCCTCTCCGAGGGTGCTGGCGTCACCGAGATCGTCGCCGAGCTGGAGGCCGCCGGCGAGGAGGTGCAGCGCGACCCGTTCGGGCACGTGGCGCTGGACACCATCAACCCGGGGGCCTGGTTCGCCAAGCAGTTCGCCGAGCTCATCGGTGCGGAGAAGACCATGGTGCAGAAGAGCGGGTACTTCTCCCGCTCGGCGGCGGCGAACGCCACCGACCTGGAGCTGATCCGCACGATGACCGACCTGGCCGTGGCGACCGCGATCGCCGGTGAGTCCGGGGTGATCGGCCACGACGAGGAGAACGGCGACGAGCTCACCGCGATCGCCTTCCCGCGCATCGCCGGTGGCAAGGCGTTCGACGTCTCCCAGGAGTGGTTCACCGCCATGCTCGCCGACATCGGCCAGGACGCGGTACCGGCACAGCCCGCCGAGCACTGAGGCGGGGTCCGCGGCTCGGACGGCGGTCAAGGGCGCCCGCCGGTCGGGCCTATCCTGGGGCGTGTGAGCGTTCTTCCCGATCCCGACGTCGTCGCCGGCCTCGACCACTGGCGCCAGCTCGAGGCCAAGCAGCAGCCCAGCTGGCCGGACGCCCGCGCCCTGCACGAGGCCACCACGCGGCTGGCCGAGGTGCCGCCGCTGGTGTTCGCCGGTGAGGCCGACCGGCTCCGCGAGCTGCTCGCGGCCGCCTCCCGCGGCGAGGCGTTCCTGCTGCAGGGCGGGGACTGTGCGGAGACCTTCGCCGAGCTGAGCGCGGACAGCATCCGGGACAAGATCAAGACCATCCTGCAGA
>CAZMDO010000327.1:0-3240 GCA_964564445.1 uncultured Ruaniaceae bacterium
GCACTGCCAGCACGGCGAAGCCGATCGGGTCCAGCCGGTGCTCCCGGGCGACCACACCGCCGAGGATCGCATTGAAGAACACACCAGCGAGGTCCAGCCATCGGATCACGGCATCCGGGTCGAGCACGGCGACTGTCTCCTGGAGTCGGGGGAGCGGCTCACGCCGCGGCCGCGTCGTGCGGGCCAGACCAAGCCTAGGACCGCCGTCGGGCTGGCCGTGCTGCACCGGCCAGGCAGGCCGAGCGGGCAGACCAAGCCTAGGACCGCCGTCGGGCTGGCCGTGCTGCACCGGCCAGGCAGGCCGAGCGGGCCGATCAGGGTGAGGACCGCCGTCGGGAAGCGGGCTCCCGGCTCAGCGCAGCTGGGCGAACCGGTCCATCACCTCGTTCCAGCCGCGCACGTAGTCGTCGACCTCCTCGGCCCGCAGCACCTGGTGCGTCAGCGCCACGTGCACGCCGTCCTCGTGCCGGGTCAGCCGCACCTCCACCAGGTCGTCGTCGCCCTCGCCGCAGTCCTCTCCCCAGCACCAGGTCATCCGCAGCAGCTGCGGCCGGTCCAGGACCAGCAGGGTGCCGTGCACGGCGATCTCGGCCGACGGGCAGCTGATCGCGTACCGACCGCCCACCCGCGCATCCACGTGGTAGGTGGTGTCGCTCAGGTGCGGCCACCACCAGCGGCGCAGTCCCTGAGGTGAGGTCCAGCAGTCCCAGGCATGGTCCAGCGACACCTGGGTCCAGCAGCTCAGCGAGATCGTGGTGCTCATGGTCTCCCCGTGACCGTGCCCCCCGCCGGACCGGCCCTCGGTCCTGGAACCGAGTATCGATCGCCCGATCTGCCTTGGCAACACCGCTGCGGCAGAGGACGCTAGGTGAGATGGACGCAGCGAGTGCGCAGTATCAGGTGGTGCCCGCCAACCGCGCCCCCTGGCCGGACCTGCAGCAGGTGTTCGGTACCCGCGGGCCGGCCGCACGCTGCCAGTGCCAGCGGTACAAGCTCGCGCGCGGGGAGTCCTTCGCCCGGCTCGGCACCGAGGAGCTCACCCACCGGTTGCGCAGCCAGACCGACCCGGACGACCCCACCGCACCGGCCACCACCGGGCTGCTCGCCTACGCCGGCACCGAACCGGTCGGCTGGTGCGCCGTCGAGCCGCGCACCGCCTATGCGGGGCTGCTGCGGGTCGCGAAGGTGCCCTGGGCGGGGCGTGCGGAGGACCGCTCCGACGAGAGCGTGTGGGCGGTGACCTGTCTGCTCACCCGGGCAGGGTTCCGCAAGCGCGGGGTGGCCACCGCGCTGGTGCGGGCGGCGGTCAGCCATGCCCGGTCGGGTGGCGCCCGGGCCATCGAGGCCTACCCGATCACCACCACCGCGGTGATCAGCGAGGAATTGCACGTGGGAATGGTCGGATTGTTCGAGAACGCAGGATTTCGGCAGGTGAGTGCGCCCACGCCACGGCGGGTGGTGATGCGGATCGACTTCTGCACCGAATTACCCGTGCACTGAATAGGTGAATAGCTCCGCGGACGAGCGAATGATTCCGCTGTTCTAGCGGTAGATCCTAGTTGCCGGCGGCCCGGTACTGCTCGATGATCCGGTCCGGGATGCGTCCCCGCGCCGGCACCTCGACGTCGTTCACCCGCGCCCACTCGCGCACGGCGCGCGCATCCACCGGGGTCTCCGCGCGCACAGCGGCGGAGCCGACGCCGTGCACCCGACGGGCGGCGGCAGCGAAGGGAGCCATCGCGGTGACCAGCCTGTCCCGGTTGGTCGAGTTCAGGTCGATCTCGTAGACGGAGTCTTCGAGCGCGAATCGAACGGTGTGCTGAGCCGGACCGCCATCGAGATCATCACGAAGCTCAACAATTGTCTTGGTTGCCAAAGGGGGCTCCCTCATCGTTGTTCGGTGCTTCCTATTCTATGCAGGTTCTCGACTATTGGCCGTCCCGGGTGAAGTGCGCTGCTGCCACGATCACCCATCTGGCCGGAGACGTGCAGTGACGACCAGCTCCGCGCTCAGGGTCACCGCACGGACCTGCTGTGCCCGAGCCGCCGGTCCAGCCAGCCGAAGACCGCGTCCTCGTACGCACGCCGAGCGTGAGGTGCGGAGAGGGCGAGATCGTGACGTCCGCCGTCGATCGTGGCCATGGTGACGTCTGCGCCCAGCAGCGGCCCGCGCGCGTGCATGTGTGCCACGTTCAGCACCGTGTCCGCCTCGGCGAGGTCCTTCTCGGTGGGGTGCCCCGGGTGCCCGGACCGGCCCGAGGTGCACACCAGCACCGGCACGACCAGGTCCAGGCCGCGGGCGATGCGGGCGTGCCCGCGCCGGATCGCCCGCAGCCAGGCGGCGTAGACCGGCACGTCGGTGGTCGGCTTCCAGGCCAGGTCGTAGTCCCACTCGCCACCGGTGGAGATGTGCAGGCTGCGTCCGTACGCCTCGCCGAGGGTGCTCACCCGCAGCCGCGGCACGCGCAGCCCCACGGCGTCCAGCACCCGGGTGGTGATCACCCGGTTCACCCAGGTGGAGTTCAGGTCCAGCCACGGGCTGTTCAGCACCAAGGCGTCGACGGCGTCGGGTCGGCGGTCGAGGTACAGCGGGGTGATCAGTCCCCCGGTGGAGTGCGCGAGCAGCACCACCTCGCGGTAGCCGTGGGCGCGGACCGCGGCCAGGGCGGCGTCCAGGTCCTCGTCGTAGGTGGCCAGGTCGGTCACCCAGCCGGGGGTACGTCCGGGGCGGATGGAGCGGCCGTAGTCACGCAGGTCGACGGCGTAGAAGTCGTAGCCCTCGGCCGTCCAGCGGGCAGCATGGTCGCTCTGGAAGAAGTAGTCGGTGAAGCCGTGCACGTACAGCACGGCGCGCTCGCGGCTGCCGGCGTCGGTGCGGTGCACGAGGGTGGCCACCGGGTCGGGGGCATCCGCGGTGGTGCGCGCGCGCGTGGGTCCGACACCGTCCGGGGCCATCGGCAGGGTGCGGGCGACCCAGTCCGGCCCGAGCACATCCTCGGTCATGACCCGAACCCTAGCGCCGCCCCGCTGGTGCCCGGCCCGCCCGCCGCCCCGCCCGTCGGCATGAATCGATTCACTCGTGACTCGGCACGTTCGCGCGTGCTCCCGGGTCACGACGACCCGCAGCAAGTGCCGATCTGCGAGGGTGGGGGTGCAGCGGGTCAGCGGGGGACGGCTGACGCGCCCGCCGCGCCCGCCGCCACCGGCTCCGCGCCCGCCGCCGCCGCCACCGGCGCCGCC
>CAZMDO010000328.1:0-3237 GCA_964564445.1 uncultured Ruaniaceae bacterium
CGAGACGATCAGCTCCACCACGGTGTCGTTCGGCACGGTGCCCTCGCCCGGGTTCTGGCTGAGCACCCTGCCCGGGGTGCCCTCGTCCTCCTGCGGCGTCTGGCTGAAGCTCAGGCCCAGCTCACCGAGGATGTTCCGCGCCTCCTCCAGGTCCATGTCGGTCAGGTCCGGCAGCTCGACGTTCCCGGTGGCGATGACGATCGTGATCGGGTCGTCCGGGTTGGCCATCGTGCCGGCCTCCGGCTCGGTGGCGATCACCTCGTCCTTGTCCGCATTCGGTTCGTTCCTGGTGTCCACGGAGAAGCTCGCCGGATTGAAGCCGGCGCTCTCCAGTGTGCGCCGGGCCTGGTCCTGGCTCATCCCGGTCACGTCCGGGATCTCCAGCTCGCCCGGCCCGGAGGAGAACACCACGGTGACCGAGGAGCCCTCGTCCACCATCGTCCCGGTCTCCGGGTCCCAGCTCACCGCTTCGCCCTCGGGCACGGTGTCGTTGGAGACCTCGTCCCCGACCACCAGTTGCAGACCCTCGTTACCGCCCTCGGGCACCGCGTCGCGCAACACCAGCCGGGCCTCCGCCTCGGTCAGACCCTGCAGGTCGGGAACGGCCACCTGCAGCGTGGGCGGTGGCGGCTCCGGCCGGTTCAGCAGCAGCAGGGCGATCGCCACGGCGGCGAGCACCGCCACGGCCGCCAGCACCCACACCAGCGCCTTGGACCGCTTCGGTTCGTCCTCGGTGACCGCCTCGGCCTGGGTCTCCCGGCGGGTGGGGAACAGGTCCGGCGGGGCCGGGGTGGTGGCGCCGAGCACCTGGGTGGGCGGCGCAGCAGCCGCGGCGGCCGCCAGCGACGGTGCGCGCACCACGCCGTCGGTGACCGCGGCGTCCAGGTCCGAGCGGAACTCCGCAGCCGTGGCGTACCGGGCCTCCCGGTCCTTGGCCAGGGCCTTCATCACGATCCGGTCCAGCGCCTCCGGAACGTCGCTGGCCACCTCGCTCGGCGGCTTCGGGTGCTCGCTGACGTGCTGATAGGCCACCGAGACGGCGGAGTCGCCGGTGAACGGTGGCTGCCCGGTGAGCAGCTCGTACAGCAGGCAGCCGGTGGAGTACAGGTCGGAGCGGGTGTCCACCACCTCGCCGCGAGCCTGCTCCGGGGAGAGGTACTGGGCGGTGCCCACCACCGCCTGGGTCTGGGTCATCGTGGCCGAGGAGTCCGCCATCGCGCGGGCGATGCCGAAGTCCATCACCTTCACCGCCCCGGTGGGGGTGAGCATCACGTTCGCCGGCTTGATGTCGCGGTGCACGATGCCGGCATGGTGGGAGTACTCCAGGGCGGAGAGCACACCCTCGGTGATCTCCACCGCCTCGTCCAGGGGCAGTGCGGCGCCGTCCTTGAGCAGGTCGCGGACGGTGTGGCCCTCCACGTACTCCATCACGATGAACGGGATCGCCACCTGGGCACCGTCCACGCCGGTGGTCAGCTCCTCACCGGTGTCGTACACGGAGACGATCGCCGGGTGGTTCAGCGACGCCGCCGACTGCGCCTCCCGCCGGAACCGGGTGTGGAAGCTCGGGTCGCGGGCCAGGTCGGCCCGCAGCATCTTGATCGCGACGGTGCGGCCGAGCCGGTTGTCGCGACCGATGTACACCTCGGCCATCCCGCCACGACCGATCGGCTCACCGATCTCGTAGCGACCGGAGAGCACGCGGGGAACGTCGTTGGCCACTTAGCGTTCCTTCACTTTCTGCGGTGGGCGTGGGGCCCGGAGGGTCAAAGGTGGGACACCGACGAGGGCAGCGCTGGCGACCCACGCGGCATGCGCAGCGCCCAGCCTAGTGAACCACAGCGCCATCAACGTGCCGACCGTGGCCACCGCGATCACCACCAGCGGCCACCAGGTGCTCGTCCGCAGCAGCTCGGGCAACGCTCCCACCAGGGCGTTCGCCTCCCGGTAGCGGCGATAACGGCCCGGCGAACGGCGGGTGCCGTGACGTGACCGAGATGACCGCGTGCCACCCCGGCGTGCTGGTGGCTGGTCCTCCTCGGGATCCCTCGGCGGGCGCCGGGTGCGCTGCGTGTTCGAGAGCGGCAGCCAGCGCGGCGGGGCCAGGTCGTCCTCCTCGTCCTCCTCCTGCTCCGCCTCGGTCCCGGCTGCGCCACCGGTCGCGGACCGGCCGGCATCCGCGGGCGCGGTAGCGCCCGGCTGCCCCGGGCGACCACCGGCAGCGGTGGGCGGACCGCCTGAGGTGGGCTGCGCCGTCGTCGGACTGGGGGAGGGGCTGGTGGAGGTGGGTGCACCACCCGAGGTGGGCTGCGCCGTCGTCGGACTGGGGGAGGGGCTGGTGGAGGTGGGCGGACCGCCGGAGGTGGGCTGCGCCGTCGGCATCCCTGCGGTGGGCACCCCGGCCCCGGGTGTGCCGCCGACGCTGGTGGCCGGCCGTTCCGGCTCGATCTCCACCTCGAGCGAGGCCGCGATCGCCTCCAGCGTTCGCGCCAGCGAGGCTGCCGAACGGGGCCGGGCCTCCGGGTCCTTGGCGAGCATCTGCTCCACCACCTCCCGGACCCGCACGTCCAGGCTCTCCGGCAGCGGCGGCACCGGCTGCTTCACGTGCGCGAAGGCGATGTCCACCTGCGTGGTGCCGGTGAACGGACGCTTGCCCACCAGTGACTCGTAGGCCACCACCCCGAGGGCGTAGATGTCCCCGGCGCCGGTGGCGGCCCGGCCCATCGCCTGCTCCGGCGGCAGGTACTGCGCGGTGCCCATCACCATCCCGGCGGCGGTCATCGGCGCCTGGTTCGAGCCGAGGGAGATGCCGAAGTCGGTGATCTTCACGTACCCGTCGAGGGTGATGAGGATGTTCGAGGGCTTCACGTCCCGGTGCACCACCCCGGCCATGTGCGCCGCGTGCAGCGCCCGTGCCGCCTGGGCGAGGATCGGCAGCACCTGGGCCGGCTCCAGGGTGTGCTCGCGGCGGAGCAGGTCCTCCAGGGACTCCCCGTGCACCAGCTCCATGATCAGGTAGCCCGACCCGCGCTGCTCGCCGTAGTCGTACATGGCGGCGATGTTCTGGTGGGTCAGTGCCGCGGAGTTCACCGCCTCCGCGCGCAGCCGCCTCAGGAAGTGTTGGTCGCCGACGAACTCCTCGCGGAGCACCTTCGCGGCCACGTGCCGGCGCAGGTTCAGGTCGGTGGCCACCCACACCTCGCCCATCCCGCCGATCGCGAGCCGCTCGGTGAGCTC